>JAGLXI010000030.1 GCA_023132995.1 Candidatus Zixiibacteriota bacterium
GCCGCCGACATCGACCACCCGTCCCACTGCCTCATCCGTCGTCAGCGCCCGGTACATGATCTCGGTGAGGTCTCTGATGAATATGGGCTGCAGCCGGTACTTCCCGTTGCCGATCACGGGCGTGAGCGGCAGCCTGGTGATCAACTTGGCGAGCAGCGACATGAACCGATCACCGGGGCCGTAGACGACCGAAGACCGCAGGATCACTCCCTCAAGATCTGATGAAAGGATCACCTGCTCGGCGCGGTGTTTCGTCCGGTGATACTGCGAAGGAGCGTCGGCCGCGGCACCCATCGCCGACAGGAAGATAATCCTGCTTACGCCCGTTGCCTGACAGGCGACGACGACATTCTCAGTCCCGCGCACTACGGTCTGCTCGAAAGTCGCAACTTTGGACTCGGCAATGAGCCCGACCAAGTGATAGACTGCCGCCACCCCGTTGAAAGCAGCCTCCAGGCTGGGGACATCTTCCACTGATCCCGCTGCCCGGGTAACTCCCTTCCCTGCCGTTCCCTCACCGGAGTTGGTATGAACCAACGCCACTACTTCGTGGCCGGCGGCCAGGAGACGGTTGACAAGATGCCACCCGATGAAACCGGTCGCACCCGTGACGGCGATCCTCAATAGTCGATTCCCTTCTGAGCGAGGACGCCCATCTGATAGGGGTGTTTTATCTCCACCATCTCAGTGACGAGATCAGCCGCTTCGATAAGCCAGTCGGCGGCGTCGCGCCCCGTTATCACCAGGTGCTGGTTCTCAGACCGAGCCGCAATGATTGTCTTGATATCCTCCATCGAAACCAGGCCAAGTTTGGCGGCAACATTGAGTTCATCCAGAATAATCAACCGGTATTGCCCGGATCGGATTTTCTCAAGGGCCAGCGCTACCCCTTCAGCGGCGGCCTTCTTGTGTTCCGACAATTGTCTGGTGTCGTCGACAATGCGCACATACCCCTTACCCATCACGTGAAGCTCCAGATCCGGCTCCAGTTTCCTGACGCCCTCCAACTCGCCGTACTTCCAGCTCCCCTTGATGAACTGGATAAGGCACATTTTCCAACCGTAACCGGCGGCCCGCAGGCACATTCCCAGGGAGGCCGTTGTCTTCCCCTTTCCATCGCCGGTATAAACAACCAACAAGCCCTTTCCCTTCGCTTCCTGCTCGCCTGACATCGCTACTCCTCAGTTTTTCGTCAATTGATCCACGTCATGTTAAAGGTATGTGAAATCGAACAATTGTCAATTGGCGTCGAGACGGGCTCGGAGAAACCGGCGGGTTTACCTTGTGAAAAAAGTCACCAATTCTGGTTGACTAATGCGTCCCTTTTTGCGTATTTTCCGGGAAGCAAAAAGGTCGAAGTACTCTGCGGAACGTCCGCGTCTGAGCGCTGACTTGAAGCGAACCGGAAACGAAGGTCGTTATGCAATTCACGAAAGCAGAAGAATATGGGATACTGGGGGTTTTGTATCTGGTCGCCAAGGGCGGCACTGCTGTAACCCCGCTTTCCGAGATTGCCGAGGCGAGGGAGATTCCCGAGAAATTCCTCGCCAAGATATTTCAATCTCTGGCGCGATTTGGCATCGTGCGATCCTATCGTGGCGTCAGGGGAGGGTTTGCGCTGACCCGGAACCCCGCCGAGATAACGGTCATGGCGGTGCTCGAGGCGATCCAGGGGCCTTATCACTTGCTGCGATGTATTCCTGATCCGGACCACTGCGACAACACCGACCGTTGCGCTCTTCGAGATCTCCTGATGGTGGTCGAAAAGGGCCTGGTCGAAACCTTTGAATCCCACACCCTGGCCGATCTTGGCGAATGGGAACATGCTAAGGGTGTAACGGTCATATAGCCCCAGGTGCCGTCCATCGTTATTTCAGTTTACATGTTACAGTCAGGGAGTTAACTTTCAGGTTGCGCTGGAAAAACCGCGTAGAGGAGATAAGCAGTTATGTCGGTCAAGTCCGACCTGTGGATAATACAGATGGCCCGTGACAGCGAGATGATAGTCCCCTTCTCGGAGAGCCAGGTGCGTAGCGGGATAAGCTTCGGCGTTTCATCCTATGGTTATGACATAAGTCTGGCGGACGAGTTCAAGCTGCTTAGCACCGAAGGTATATCGGAACTCGACCCGAAACGAGGCGGAGAGGGCCAGTTCGTCGACATCAAAGCCGACAGCATTCTTATTCCCCCCAACTCATTTGTGCTGGGACGCAGCCGTGAGTACTTCAAGATACCCCGCAACGTAATCACCATCTGCCTGGGCAAATCGACTTACGCCCGAATGGGAGTCATCGTCAATGTCACTCCGTTTGAACCGGAGTGGGAAGGCTATGCCACCATATCGCTTTCCAACAGCTCCCCGCTGCCGGCCCGGATATACGCTCACGAGGGGATCGCGCAGTTGCTGTTCCTGGAGGCATCGGAGGTATGCGCCAACTCCTACCGGGACAAGAAGGGGAAATACCAGGGTCAGAAAAAGATCACTATTTCCAAATCCGGCTGATTGCCGATAAATACTATAATAACATGTGTTTTGTCATTTAACTCAGGAGCATACCGATGGCGGATGAAAATGTACAGACGTTAGAGCAACAACGGAAGCAGGCCAAGAACCGCAGTCGCAGAATAGTAATGACTGACGGTAACACGGCCGCCGCTAACGTGGCTCACGCCACGAACGAAGTCATTGCCATATATCCCATCACCCCATCCTCCAACATGGGTGAGGTCGCCGACGAGAGATCTGCCGACGGAGAGAAAAACATCTGGGGAACCATACCCTCGGTGGTGGAGATGCAGTCCGAGGCCGGCGCCGCCGGTGCCGTTCACGGTGCCCTGACCACGGGGGCACTGACAACGACTTTCACAGCCTCGCAGGGGCTGTTGCTCATGGTCCCCAACATGTTCAAGATCGCCGGGGAGCTTACCCCCACCGTGTTCCATGTAACGGCGCGCGCCGTGGCCACCCACGCCCTGTCGATCTTCGGCGATCATTCCGACGTCATGGCCGTTCGTTCCACCGGTTTCGGGCTTATCGCCTCGGGGTCGGTGCAGGAGGTTATGGACCTGGCGCTGATCTCCCAGGCGGCGGCGCTTGAGAGCCGCGTACCGTTCGTCCATTTCTTTGACGGTTTCCGCACCTCGCACGAGGTTCAGAAAATCGAGGAGCTTGCGTTCGACGACATGCGAGAGATGCTCCCTGGGGAGTTGATCACCGACCATCGCCGGCGGGCTCTTTCGCCCGACAATCCGACCATCAAGGGAACATCACAGAACCCGGACGTCTTCTTCCAGTCGCGGGAGACGATCAACAATTACTACCAGGCCACTCCCGATATCGTTCAGAAGCATATGGACAGGTTTGCTTCGATAGTGGGCCGCCGGTACCGGCTTTTTGACTACATCGGCCATCCCCAGGCGGAACGAGTTGTCGTTATCATGGGCACGGGGGCCGAAGTGGTTCACGAGACCGTTGAGGAACTGGTTAAGCGCGGCGAAAAAGTCGGCGTAATCAAGGTGCGTTTATATCGTCCCTTCTCGTCCGAGGCATTTGCCGCGGCTCTGCCATCCACGGTAACACGGATCGGCGTGCTGGATCGCACCAAAGAGCCGGGCGCCGTAGGCGAGCCGCTCTATGTCGACATCCAGGCCGCGCTTGACGAAGCATACGACAAAGGCTGGACCCGGCCGACCGAACGCCCGCGCGTGGTCGGTGGCCGCTATGGTCTTGGCTCGGCTGAGTTCAACCCCCCGATGGCCAAGGCAGTGTTTGACAACCTGAGCAACGACGAACCCAGGAATCACTTCACGGCAGGCATCAGGGACGACGTTACCATGACATCACTGGAGCCCGACCTGTCGTTCGATCTCGAAGGTGAGAACTTCCGCGGTCTGTTCTACGGCCTCGGCGCCGACGGTACCGTGGGCGCCAACAAGAACTCGATCAAGATCATCGGAGAAAACACGGACAACTACGCGCAAGGCTACTTCGTTTACGATTCCAAGAAGGCGGGGGCCATCACGGTCTCTCACGTGCGGTTCGGCAAGGAACTGATACGCAAGCCGTATCTCATCACTTCCGGGCAGTTTGTGGCCTGTCACAATTTCTCCTTCCTGGAGAAGTACGATATGCTCAGCCAGCTTGTCAGTGGCGGAACGTTCCTGCTGAATTCACCCTACGGCGTGGACGAAGTGTGGAACCATATCCCCATGGAAGTGCAAAAGCAGATCATCGACAAGAAAGCGGATTTCTACGTGATCGACGCTATCTCCCTTGCCAGGGAACTCGGTCTCGGCGTCCGCATCAACATGATCATGCAGACGTCGTTCTTCCTGATCTCCGGAATCCTCCCTCGGGACGAGGCCATCAAGGCCATCAAGGACGCCATCCTGAAAACCTACGGCGGCAAAGGGGAGAAAGTCGTCAAAATGAATTACTCGGCTGTTGACGGCTCCGCAGGGGCCTTGCACAAGGTGGACTATCCACACAAAGTGACCAGCACCCGGAAGATGCCTCCGACGGTACCTGAGCACGCGCCAGAATTTGTCCAAAACGTGACGGCCGAGATTATCGCCGGTCGAGGCTACGACCTTCCCGTCTCCGCCTTCCCGGACGACGGCACTTATCCCACCGCGACAACCCAGTATGAGAAACGCAACATCGCCGTCGACATCCCGGTCTGGGAACCTGATGTGTGTATCCAGTGCAACATCTGCTCGATTGTCTGCCCCCACGCCGCCATTCGTCCCAAGGTCTTCACCGGGGAGTACCTGGACAAACTACCCTCGACCTTCAAGCACACCGACGCCATGTCCAAACAGCTCAAAGGCATGTACTACACCCTCCAGGTCGCCCCGGAAGACTGCACCGGATGTGAAATCTGCGTGCACGCCTGCCCGGCTTTCAAGAAGGACGAGAACAAGCAGAAGACCGACGTCAAAGCGATCAACATGGCCCCGCAAGCGCCGATCCGGGAAC
>JAGLXI010000300.1 GCA_023132995.1 Candidatus Zixiibacteriota bacterium
GATTTGCAGAAGACACCACCTGCTGTTCTATTTCGACTGCGCCCGCTTTGCTGAAAATGCCTTTTTCATCAAGCGGGACGAGCCCGGCTACGAAGACAAATCGATACGTGAAATAGCCGGCGAGATGTTTGACGCCTGCGACGGTATGATGATGTCGGCCAAGAAAGACGGCCTGGCCAATATCGGCGGTTTCATAGCGCTCAACGACGAGGCACTCTATCGCCGTTTGACCGAGTTGATGATACTGGTGGAAGGTTTCCCAACCTACGGCGGTCTGGCCGGGCGGGATCTGGAAGTCCTGGCGGTGGGGCTGGAGGAGGTGATGGACTACGACTACCTGGATTTCCGAATCGACCAGGTAGCCTATTTCGGTGAGAAGATCAAGCAGGCCGGGATTCCAATCGTGGAGCCGACCGGCGGTCACGCGGTCTTTTGCGATGCAGGGAAGCTTCTGGGACACATCCCGCCTCACCAGTTCCCCGGGCAGAGCATGACGGTCGAGTTCTATATCGAGGGCGGGGTCAGGGTCGTGGAGATGGGGTCGATCATGTTCGGCGGCACCGATCCCAATACAGGCGAGAAGCTCACCGCTACGAAAGAACTGGTACGAATGGCGCTGCCGCGTCGGGTCTACACCAATTCACACCTAGACTATATAGCGGAAGTAGCTGAGAAAGTGGTGGCGAAGAAGGAGTCTCTGGCCGGTTACCGTATAGTCAGGCAGCCTGTTTTCCTGCGCCATTTCACCTGTGACCTGGAATCGCTGAAGCCGGAAGGCATAACCGTCGATTCCCAGCGCCGGTAGATCAGTGCCTTACTGCAGGGCGACAACAATAGCGACGGGCCTGGCGATTTTGCTCGCTCTGCTTGCGGGTTGTATCAGGATTGAGACCGGCCAGACTCTGGAAGAGGCTGTGGCATCCTCTGAAGTGCGGGCCGGCCAAATCAGGTCACAGTGGGCCAATCGGCTCAACGCGGCGACGCCCCGGGAAATGGCCGATATGCTGTTAGACCACGCCCGCGACGTGACCGATCGCTACTTGGCCTACGGCGCCGACGTCGCCTCAAGGTGGCGCGAGGGTTCAGTCGAGCGTGGGAAAGACATCTCAGCCTCGGAGATGCGGGAGTTTGTTGCCGCATGGATCGAAGTGGAGAAACCGCTTCTGACGGCCTGGGAGGAAAACCTGGAATATGGGCTGGAGCGGATTGTGGAATCCGGCTTCTATGATGAAACGAGCCGGAACCTGTTCCAACACTTGGTTGACAGATACTACGATGTATACAGCATGGTGTTCTTCCCGTCGAGTACGGCGGAGGACTACGAGGCTAAGCTCTATCAGGTCAGATTCGAGCGGGATCGTGCCATAGAGGATCTCGAGAACGAGATCGCGAAGTACTGAGCATTGCCGCTGAGACCGAAATTCGTGAACTGACCAAGGCCGTTCTGCGCGGGAAAGGGAATCACGTTCACTCCCGCGGCCGGTCGCATATGTGCAATCGACTGCACGTATGGGTTGAATTGTCTGTTCAATAATTGCACATTATTCACCGTTACAGGGATTTCCGACACGCTAAGGCGTTGACGGCAATGGGCTTGCGCAAGAAGCAGGGGCTCCGGTGGTCGCGTCGGCCAGCCAGTTGCAGCGGATGATAGAATGTAACTAGCTTCAGACCTTGACATTTTTCTGGGAACTACATATCATAGCGCGATTTATATAGAGAAGGAGGATCATATAGAGTTCGACGGTTAACTGTTTGTTGATTGCTTGGTGACGAAACAGTAATAAGGATCAGCCTCTTTTGGCCCTTAGACCGTAGCTCTGTATGTGAGTCGGTTCCCGGGCCGGGATTGGTTCCCGGTTTTTTATGAACGGACTTCCGCGTAAATCGCTTTTCTCGATACTGATTGCTCTTACTGTGGCATCCATGGGGTATGCCATGGACGGTGACATCACCGTCATCTCCTCCAGTGCGTCAGAATTCCATTTCAAAGTTGCGATAGCGAATGATCTAACCGATCTGGCATGGGGGAGAGGTCGCGATTCGGCCAAGTACCTCTACAGGTCTATCCCGATCGGGATGCCGTACGGCTCCACGGTGAGAATCGTCTCAGCCGTCGGTCACGCTCCGGTAAGAGTCGCGGAATCCAGGCGGGCGGAGTCGTCGCTGTCGGCATCCGCCGCCGCACTGGTCTACCTTGCTGATCCGATCGTGGTACGAGGCCGCCAGTTGGTGTCCGTACAGATATTCCCGGTCACCGGCGATGTCGTTTTCAGCGAAGTAGAGGTTCGCCTGCATTTTGAGGGCGGCCTGATTGAAGGTAACCGACCTGTAGCTGATGCGCGTTTTGACCGGATATTTGCGACGGCTCTGCCCAATTTTGACCAGGCCCGCAATTGGCCGGCTCCTGAGCGACGCCTGGCAAAAGTCAGCGCCGAAGGGCCGTTCTCCCAGATCACGACATGGTACAAAGT
>JAGLXI010000301.1 GCA_023132995.1 Candidatus Zixiibacteriota bacterium
CCTAAAGATTCCGTGGGCGGTAGACTCCCCGGTCTACCCCATCCGTCGGTAGTGGGTCAGTTTGAAAGCAACCGTCTACTGTAACTCCCCCGGCTTACGTTAGACCAGCCTCTTTAAATATCATATGGACGGTTTGGACGTAGCAATCAGGATACTCGGGATAATGATCCTCAAACGCCTTAATATCGTATTCACCTTGTTTTTTGTTCATTGCTTCCCAGCATTTCTTCAACATTCCCCAAGTTACAAACATATAGCGGCCCCGTCCCTTCGGGATTATGTACCCATTATCCAAGACAAATATGACTATCCGATAGTTACTCTCCCTTGACTCTTTGCTGTTTACATCTGTGCCCACCCCGACATTGTCCTTGATTTCTTGTCTTGCTTCTTTCCATGTCACAATACATACTCCCATAGTCATGTTCGCGAGCCCTCTCGTAATAGTAACTTCCTATAAGAGTTGTATCGGAGGTTGTCCTCGATAAGTACACTGATCCATCAGCCAAACTGACCCACTACGCATCCGTCATACCGGCGGAAGCCGGTATCCAGTTTTCGAAGACAACATGGATTCCGGGTCAAGCCCGGAATGACGGAGAAGTGGGAATGACTCATAGAGTGAAGAAGTCACTCCGTGGGCGGCAACCTCTCCCGGACTGCCCCTGACCGACTCGTGGGACAGCCTCTTGATACCTGCGGCATATCCTGACAGGTCAGTTTGAGGTTGACTCAAACTCTTGCAGAGTGTAATCTCGTCTCGTATGAAAGCGGGAATGAGATGATGAGGAAGACAGCACCGATCGTGATAGCAGCGACCCTGGCACTTTTCCTGCCATCAGTCTGCCTGGGCCAGACGGTGGCATCCACGGAGAGCCTCGCCTTCGGTGACGTCTTTCCGGGGGTACCCAAGACGGTCGTCAAGACGTCCGCAAGCGCGGCCGAGTTCACAATCACGGGTACCGCCGACGCCGAGGTCACTCTTGATTTCGACCTGCCCTCCTACCTCTCCACGACGGGCGGCAACATGCCGGTTTTCTTTTCCAGCACCGACTGCGCCGTCGATTCGACCAACCCTCCCAACCAGGGCAGTCCCAGCTATAACAACCAGAATCCGTACCAGACTATAACTTACCGGCTTGGCTCTGCCGGCCTGAAGGTCTGGTTAGGTGGTCAAATCGTACCCGGGCTGGCTCAAAAAGCGGGCAGCTACAATGCCACCATACGCCTGACAGTGACATATACCGGGAATTAGCCTTCGTTTCCGCTCTTTTTCTTCCTGTTCAATTATAGATCAACCTCACGGCCAACTGCCCTTTTTTCGCCCTATCGGCCAATGTCCTTAGCCAAAACTGGCGATCAGTAGGGAAAGAGCGCAATTGATGGGCGAGAAGCAGTAACCCGCGCAGGCGTGTTCTTGCCGGCCCGAAAGCGGAACTTGAGGAACTAAACATCATATTCACGGAGGATGAGATGAAAGCCGTTATGAACAGAAAGGGTCTTCGTCTGGTGTCCAAGGTTGTCGTGGTTACGGTCGGTCTGATGCTGATCGCCGGCGCCGTTGTTGCCAACGACCAGTTTGTCATGACGATCACCGGCACGGTGAGAGCGGCCCTGGTCATTACACAGTTTCAGCCCCTGGATTGGAGCGTGGGGGGAGACCTCTACATGGGTGTCGCAAAGAGCGTCGGGATTGACGAAGCGGGCACCGGTTCTTTTATCATTACTGGCGCTGCAAACGATAATATCCAGGCTATGTTCCTGCTGCCGGAGTACCTCTGGGACAACGTCGGTAAGCAACGCGTCGATGTCTATTTCACGTCCACAGATGCCGGCATTGACCTTACCGGTCAGCCTGATCCTACGTTGGTAGCTTTCGCCGCTGCGGATCCGCGTGACTTGGGGACCTTGACCATCGGAGGCGCCCAGACAACGGTCAACATTGCCTTGGGCGGCACGGCTATGCCCAGCGCCGGTCAGAAGGCGGGAACCTACACCGCCAGCGTCGTTCTCACAGCATGGTACGAGGGTACCTGAGCCTGGTACTGACCGAACTTTCAGATTTGATTTTTGACAGGGAGCCTCCGCGCGGGGCTCCTTTTTTGCGTCTCCAATCCGGCACTATCATTTTCAGTAGGGTAGGTTTGTCTTCAGACCTACCTACTATTCGCGGGCGGCAGTCTTGGTCCGCTCCGCCTGCTGCTGTTAAGTTTCTGAACAGCCTGTCGATATTGTGAACAGCATCTGGGCGTGCGTTTCCGGTAACTGTTCCAGATGTGAACACGAGTATGGTCGCAAGAACACAAAAGCTGATCAGGATTTCCGCCTTTGTTGCCCTGCTGACATGTATGGCAATACCGCGGAGCGCCGTGGCGCAGGACGTTGCCGTGGGGCAGGCCCAGGCCGTAGTGCTGACGGTGGTGTCCGTAACCTCGTCAGCCTCGCTCAATTTCGGCGACGTCCTTCAGGGTGTTTCCACGTCAATAGCCAACAACAACGCCTCGGCGGCCATCTTTGAGATTTCAGGAGAGACCGATGCTGGGATTGACCTGTACCTGCTCCTGCCACAGCAAATGCACCTTGCTGATAACAGCGACCGGATGCCGATCATCTTTGGTTCTACCGATGCCTCCATCGATACCACCGGGGCCGGCAATCCACCGGGGATGGCCGCCGGCAAGGGATGGCAGAACGTCAACCCGAACAGCCTGCCGGCGACCGTGACTATCGGCTCCGCCGGCACCGACCTGTACCTGGGGGGAACTACGGTGCCGTCGCCAAACCAGAAGGCGGGTTCGTATTCCGCCGACGTTGTCCTGACAGTCAGCTACAACGGTCAGTGAAAGGAAAAAGTTTTGTTGATCGCCTTGCTATGGAAACCTTACCTGATCCGGAACGACGAAAGGGTCGCCACCAGAGAAGGAGGTAGATATTAACGCAACGGCGAGAAAGACCACCTTCACCGGGCTGCTTGCTGGACTGGCTCTGCTGGCAACCGCGCCGAGGGTTGTGGCCGATGGAGTCGCCAACGGCCCCTCGACGGCAACGGTGCTGACGATGATAACCGCGACCGCATCGCAGAACCTCAATTTTGGCCAGATATTCGGCGGCACGCCCAAGAGTATGGGTTACAACAAGGATGACTCCTCGGCCATCTTTACCGTTACCGGTCAGCCAAGCGCCGGCATTAATCTTGAATTGATCCTCCCGGAGTACCTGTCCCTGGCCAACGGGTCAGCCAGAATGCCGGTAATTTTCTCCACCACTGACGCCGCCATTGACACCACTACCGTAACGCCTTCCACTGTCGGCGCGGGAAACGGGTGGATAAATCGGAACCCGCATTCACTACCTGCGGCGGTTATTGGTTCGGGCGGCACGACCAAGCTGTATCTTGGGGGCAAAGTCGTACCGTCGGTGGACCAGAAGGCGGGCTCTTACAGCGGAGATATCGTCCTGAGTGTCTCCTACACCGGATCGTAGGGACAAAATGCTGATACGATAATATGAACACTTTGGATAACAGACAGGAGTAACGAAATGGTTATAACAGCTAACCTGCCGCGATGGATGAGCCGCTCGTGCGGCGCCCTGGCAATAGCGGGGCTTGTCGTGCTTTTGCCGACGCTGAAGTTGTCCGCCAGTGTACTGGTGTCCCCAACGGTCGTATTTGTTACCGACAAGAACCCCACCGGCCGCATGACCTTAATGAATCTGGGCGATAAGGACATGGAAGTCAATATCCACTTCAGCTTCGGCCTGCCGGTGTCGGACAGCCTGGGTAAGGTGAGAGTTGTCTTTCAGGATTCGGCGGTAACCGATCCCCGTTCGGCGCTCGACTGGATCAGGGCTTTTCCCAGAACGGTCATTATCGCGCCCGGCGCCAGTCAGACCGTCAGGATTATGGCACGTCCGCCCGGCGGTCTTCCCGATGGAGAATACTGGGCCCGCATCATGGTACGCTCCCAGGCGGTTGCGAACAAAGTGCCGCGGGCCGGTCGTGCAGACGAGATAGTCACGCACCTGAACATGATTATGCAGACGGCCATCATGTTCAAGTATCGCACCGGTGATCTGGTCTCCAATCTGGAACTCGTGGGTGCTACGGCAACCCTCGAAGATACGACGGTCACTGTGATGATCGACCTGGAGAACCGGGGCAATGTCTCGTACATGGGCGTACTGCAATGCTGGCTTCGCGACAACCAGGGTAATGAGGTTGATTTCTATCGCGCCAATATAGCCGTCTACCGCGGCATGAGACGGCGGGTGGATCTGAGCGGCATAACGACGGAGGACAAGCTGCCCTTTACCGTTGAGTTCCGTATCAGCAGTGAGGAACGCACCGATGTTGCGGCCACGGATATGATCGTGGGCAATAAGATATCATACTCGGTAGCTGTGGAATAGACGCGCCCACCGCCAGGAAACGGGGATTGTGAGTCGATGGAATGAACCGGCTGATAAGACAAGCATGGGTGTGGCTTCTATGCCCGTTGGCTTCGCTATTCGCCACGGCAGCGTGGTCACAGACCGCACCCACTCAAGGCAGAGAGTTGGAAGAAATCGTCGTCGCTCTGGATATTCCCCGCCTGCTCCGCCAGGATGTCATCGTTCAGTATGACGGCCAGTCGGTTTACTTCCC
>JAGLXI010000302.1 GCA_023132995.1 Candidatus Zixiibacteriota bacterium
CTGGCCGACCTGACCGCCAGTGCGCGGGGACGCCGCCACAAGCTCGAGCGCAATGATTTCATTCTCACGTCTCGGGAGTTGTACATGCGGTTGGACCTTTTCCAACAGTTCTTCGGGCTGGACATGAGGTTTGTCTTCGCAGCTCTGCAGGTCAATCTTGCCCTCAACGAGGAGTTCCCGTCGTATAAGAAACTATCCCGGCACCAGGCCCATAGGCGGCTCAGGAGTGAAACAGTGGTGGCTGGAGATATCCGCCGCCTGCCTCGCCAACCGGAGCATTTGGGGGGTGGCGTAGCCGACTGGACCATTTCGGCCAGCCCCATTGGGGGCGGCAGACAATACTACAATTTCGCTCTCGGCGGTATGCTGATGAACGGTGATCTGCAAATCGCCGGGGGAGGCAATTCCGGCACCGGGTTTGACAAGGAGCAATTCTCTTACAGATGGCATTACTTCTACGAGAACAACCGCTACCTGACCCAGTTGGACCTCGGGCACGTCTTCACTTCCGGTATCCTCTCGCGTCAACTGGAAGGGGGAATGGTCACCAATCGACCCCAGGTGCAACGCCGCTACTTCCAGACGATCGATGTCACCGGGAATGTAGGTGAAGGGTGGGAGGTCGAGCTTTATATCAACAACCGGTTGGCAGATTATGTCTATACGGATTTTACCGGCGACTACAATTTCAGTGTGGATATCCACTATGGGATGACGGAACTGATGCTGAAGATGTACGGCCCCAACGGGGAAATGCAGACCGAGCGTCGCTATGTCGGCGTGCCGTACAATCTCATTCCGCACAAGACGTTCGAGTATGCCGTTGCTGTCGGGTCGACCGACGAATACGACACGGGACGCAACTACGCCCAGGCCGGTGTTTTCTACGGGCTCACCGACCGCGCCACCCTGGGATTCACTTCCGACATGCCTCTGTCACCGGGGGAAGAGGAGCCGCTCGTCGCGGGCGAAGCGACCTGTCTGCTGGCCAGCAGCCTGACGGCGAGTGTTTCGCTGGCGCCTGACTATGCAAACAGCTTCGCCGTCGGCTTCAGCCGTCCCTCACTTGTCAATGTCAGCGCCGGTGTCACCACGTACAATCAGGACAGCTTTCGAAATCGGCTGGGGCAACTACGGCGCATCTCTTTGGCTATTTCCTCACCACTGAAAATCGGCCGACGCCACTTCGGGATACGCTTCTCCGCGACCGCTGACCAGTTTCTGGATTATGAGTCGATCAACATGAATTACGGAACCACGGCTTCGCTGCTTCGGTTTCATCTGAACTACGTCGGTCGCTGCAAAATCAACAGGTATCCCGGCCGTTCCGACAAGACGATAACCAGCCAACTATTTGCATCCCCACAGTTCCTCAGGTGGATACGACCTCAGTTCCGAGCCGTCTATGATCACTCGGCCGACCGTCTCAACATGTTTGGGGTACAAATCCACAAGCGGTTTCTCAGGATAGGACAACTCTCGTTGGCTCTTGAACGCGACGCGATATCGAATACGAACCAGGTCATGTTGACCTTGCGGCTGCTGACCGGCTTCGCCGATGTTTCCTCCCGCACCATCTTCTCCGGCGGCCGCGTGGCGATGTCTCAGGTACAGAAAGGCTCCATCCGCTATGATCAGGAAGAGCGCCGGATGTGGTTTGATCGGAGAACCGGGGTGGGGTCCGGATCGGCCCTGATACGTCCGTTCCTGGATGACAACAACAACGGCATTCTGGACAACGACGAGAAGTTCATCTCAGGCCTGAAGGCCAAAATCTCCGGGGGGAGACCCAGACGTTCTCAGGGTGAGCAGCAGTACTATTATTACGACGGCCTTCGCGCCTACGATCAGTACCTGGTTCAGATCGACCAGTACAGCCTCGACAACCCGCTGCTCAGACCGACCCACGAGAACTACGAGGTCTTCTGCAATCCCAATATCGTCACCACCGTCGACGTGCCGTTAGTGATAGGCAGTGAGGCGACCGGCCGGGTGGGCAGACAAGCAGACAGCATTGTGGTCGGACAGGGCGGTATACAGGTGATGATTCTCAACCTGGCGAAGGAAAGCGCCATTCAGGTGACCACCTTCTCCAACGGCGAGTTCTACTACCTGGGGCTTATCCCCGGTTCCTACCAGGCCTACATTGATCCTGACCAGCTTGAGCGGTACGGTTACCGGTCGGAGCCGGAGGTGATCGACTTCACGGTCGATCCGACCGACGGCAGCAAGGCCGTCGAAGATATCAACTTCGTGCTGATTCCCAAGGAATAACAAGCGTGGCAATCTCACGCTCTGTCACCCTGATCGCAGAAAGGTGATGGCAGTCGAAGGGCGAACGGAGTCCAAGAGCGATCCTGCCCCGACTATTCCTTGGCGGGTGCAGTTTCACCGTCGGATCGTAAATACCGTTCGCAGTGTTTCAGAGATTCCCTGTTACCGGGCCAGTAGAGCATTTCCAGCGCCGTCTCATAAGTGCACCATTGCCAGGCGTCATGTTCCCTTAAGTCCAGTTTCGGCTCCCTCCCGCTCTCGACACGGGCCAGGAAGACGATCTCCGTGATCAAATCAACCGGTTCCTCATACAGATATCGCATCTCCGGCCCAACCGGAAAGGAGTATGAGTACGTCATCTGCTCGAAACATGCAGGGGCAAATCCGGTCTCTTCCTCAAGCTCCCTTCTGGCCGCTGCGGGGCAGCTTTCGTCCCCTTCGACACCTCCCGATACCGCCTGCCAATAGCCGCCGCCGGAAGGAATGCGGCGCAGCAGCAGATACTCCCGATCAGCGCCATTCATGCGCACACAGTATATGGCCACTTGAATCGGTTGTCTCATGATCGGGGGGATCCGTGACTGGTGGTTACGGTGCCGCGGAACATCGTATAGGTGAAAAAAGCATAGTAATCAGGGAGATTGAGAATGAAATCCGGTGATTCCGGCCTGCAGAGGCGCTCGTATTCCGCCCAATCCCGGGGCGTGACCGCTGATCTTGCATCGTCCCAAAGCATCTCAAAGAACAGCGTGAGGGCATTGCGGACATCATCGCTCAGCGGGGCTTGCACATCACCGGCAAAGGTGTGGCCTGAGAGTTTCTCCAGGCTGGCGTCACGAAACCAGCCCAGCGCGCGCAGAAAAAGCGACTCCGGTGGTTTTCCCTTGACGAACGGCGCTATTGCGGAGCAGGGTGCATTGAGACGGGCCTCCAGAGACGGATATCCGGGAAGCAGTTGTTGAGACGACCAGGCCAGAATGGCCACACAGCCGCCGGGCTTCACCACTCGCGCCAGTTCTTCTACTACCGGCAGCGGCCCGACGGCGGGATAGCCGGCGCAGTCCGTACTCCATACCCAGTCAAACGTATTGTCATCGAAAGGAAGCCTGGCGATATCTCCTTGCCGGAAAGAAACCCGGTCCGACAGGCCCGACTTCTCCGCCGTTTTCCTGGCATGATCCAGAAGCTCGGCTTTCAGATCAAGGCCGGTGACGTGTCCGTCCGCTCCCACCGCCTCCGCCAACCACAACGTATGACGACCGATTCCGCACCCGGCATCCAGCCCTCGACTTCCCGAAGGGAGCGACAACGTGTCCATCGCCGAACGAATGACAGGCTCTCTTAAGAAATCGGCCAGGAACAGCTTGTGCGCATATGTGCCCTCGTCGAGCCCTGACCGTCCCGCACCGTTCTTCTCGTTTCCCATGTGCCCGCGCCTCTCAAGTATGATATCTCAAAGTCCAGTGCCATTCGACGTTCCCGACCGCCGCAATCTCAGTTCTTCACAAACATGACCGCCCAGTCCCGCGTCAGCTTGGGATGCTCGACAATCGCAAACCCGGCCTCCTGTGCGGCAGCTTCGGTAGCGTGACATTCGTCGGCCGATGCGTGATGTCCGGGCTCAACAACGAGGAACATGCCGCCCGCCTTTAGCGCCCTGTGCACGTCAGCCATGAGCGCGGGTACATTCGGCGCATGATGCACCACGTAGTAAGCAAGCGCGAAGTCAACCCGGCCTTCGAGGTCATCAATCTCAAGACTGCCCTCACTGCATACCCGGGCGTCGATACGTTCCGACAGGGCGGCCCTGGCAGAGCGCTGTTTGAGGGACTCGATCACATCGGCTTTCAGATCAACGCCGACGACCCGTCCGGTCGGCCCTGCCATCCGGGCCATAGCGAGACTGAAAAAGCCCGTCCCGCAGCCGATATCAAGAACCGTCATGCCGCGTCTGACATAGCCCCACAGGATTCTCCGGGGATTCTGGAAGAAACGTCTTAAGGGCTTATGCCGGAAGTAATGGAGCCATCGGGAACAGAGTTTTGCAGACATGTTATATACTCCGTCGGGCAGTCCGTGATTCGGATGTCGCCAGGTTGCTCTCCTTGCTGTCCGGCAGGCAACATAACCAACTGATGGCGGTGTGTGCAACCGGAAAAGGCGGGCCTAACCGCATGCTGGGGTCAGTGTGTCTCCCCGGGCGACGCCGCGCGAAGAATAGAACAGACGATGTCTGCTTGCTACCGGATATGCTGGTCGCCGTTCATGGGCGCCTGGGTCCACAATTCATAATTGTCATTGGGCAGCATTTGGAGATTGCTCATCTCGTACTGGTTTCGGTCAAGATCGTAATTGTCGTAGAAGCCGTTCTGTACCTCATACACTTCACCCGTGTCGGGATCATAGACCCGTTCGTTTCCAAGGATAGCGTCGCTTCGTTTCTCGGCTATAATATCATCACTTTTATTTCGGTTTTCCCAGCCCTGCGCAATTATATCGGATGCCTCGCTCAGGGTCTTGCCGGCTTTCATTATACCGGCGTACGTGGCGGCCTGCTGCGCGAGACACTGGCTGACATAAGCCTGGTCTATCGAAAAACTGCCGATCGACGCCACCAGGGTCTTTTCCACCTCCCGGAACTCCTTCTGTGGAGCGGTGACGCCGATGACATTAACTCCGTACCCGATACCGCTGCCGGGGTTGCCGGTCTCCGGCAACAAGGGAATAACCGTGACGAGGAACAAACCCTCACCCGCTTGCCCGTTTTTGAGGAAGAGAGCGCGTATCAGTTCCGTACTTCCGCCGGAAATGGCGCACGGCCGGGGTGTGGCCGACACGATCTGAAGCTTTTCCAGTTGCGGGCATTGCGGCATGAATGATCGCGCCACTTCTGTGCCGGCAATAAGATGAAACTGCTGCAGGAAGTTGGAGGGGCTGAGGGGGGCCACCACCGGCATATCAATCCACGGAACCGGGTGACCGCCCATGTTCATGTACTGGTAATCAATCTGCTGCTGGTACTCGGACAGGTAAACGGGTCCGACCTCGCCGAAACTGAATACCTGCCGCAGCAGTTGTGACGGATCGCGAACCACAAAGGCAAAACTGGCACAGGAGCCCGCCGTG
>JAGLXI010000303.1 GCA_023132995.1 Candidatus Zixiibacteriota bacterium
AACCGCCAGAGTCAGGATCGCGGCCATAGTGCGTTTTGTCCACGTTGTGTACATTCGACCTCCTTTTGTCTGTGTTATAATGTCTTGATCGACATTATGGGTCGGCGTCTTCAGCCCGGCAGCGGCAATCTCATCCTCTGTCACCCTGAGCACAGCCGACACGGCCCCGGACGCACACCCCTTCTCCAGAAAAATACAGGTTGACTGGGGTGAGCGATCACGGTATTCTTATTGTTCTGGGAAGAGTAGCGCGTGGAGACTTGGATACTCTTCTATTCCCGGACCCGTCCGACCCTGACTGGTTATCGCAAATGGTAATATAGACTGATGGGTAGCGAGGGATAAGAACGGCTTGGCCTTTGCCGGAAAGCCGTATGAATGATCGGATATGAATAAGGCTATTTCGATTCTGGATCATCTTGAGTCAATCTTTCGAGATGTACAGTGTGCCGTGGCCACTGGCGATGCTGGCTGGACTCGGGAGACTACACGCAATGCCAAAGGGGATACAGTCAAGTGGTTTGATCTTGCATCCGACCGGGCGGTTTGCGCCTACCTCAAGGAGCGTTTCCCGTATTCGACCATACTGTTGTCTGAAGAGGGTTCTCCCCGTGAGTTTGGCACCGGGCAGACAGAGTTCGCTATAGTGTTGGATCCGGTAGATGGCTCGGACAACTTCGCCCGCGGAATGGTACCCGCCAGCATGGCTGTGGCATTGATTCCGCAGTCTTGTCCGATCTCAATTGAATCAGTCCAATATGCGTTAGTAGGCGATTTGGTCACTGGGCAGACATGCACTGCGGAGCGAGGAGGCGGGGCGTTTTGCGACGGCAAGCAGATCCATAGCGGTACCTGCAACACTCTGGAAAGCGCCATGATCAGTTGCGAAATGAACCATTTTGCGGTGCCAGCGCCTCTGGCGAATGTCCTTTCTCGTGCACGGGGGGTTCGTTCCTTTGGTTGTGCCTCTCGAGCAATTACATTGGTTGCTTCCGGTTCCCTTGATGCTCATCTGGATCTACGCGACCGCCTTACTCCTGAGAACTTTCTGGCACCTTCCCTCATTCTCACCGAGGCAGGGGGAGACATTTCCGGGCTTGAAGGGGAGCCGATTCCCGAGATCACAAACCTGACGCAGCGTTTTTCGATCATTGCCAGCGGGTCGCCCGAGCTGCACGCTGTTCTTGTTCAACAACTGAAAGGCGGCAATATATGCACATGACAGTTGAAACAGCAGTCCAGGTCTTCACGGGTACGGCACCACCTGCTGTAATACTGGCCGCCGGTGAAGGGCACCGTCTGAACGGAGTGAATGGAGGAATTCCAAAGCCACTTACGCCGGTTCTCGGTCTAACTCTGCTCGAAAGAGCCGTTTTGTCATGCAAAGAGGTTGGGGTTCTGGAGTTCTACGTCGTGATAGGATATCATGCTGACAAAATGATCCCCTACATAAGGGCACTTGAGCAGAGGTTATCCGTTTCGATTCGACCGATAGAAAACCCGAATTGGGAAAGGGGAAACGGGTCCTCCGCTCTTGCAGCCGCTCCGTATGTAGATCGTTCCTTTTTTCTGTTGATGTGTGATCACCTTTTCGATCCGGCGATTCTACGACTGCTGTTTGCAGCAGGGGAGAACACAACAGATTGTCTGCTGGCCGTCGATCGTCATGCTGACCGTGTGTTTGATTTGAACGACGCCACCAAAATCCAACTCGACAGGGATGTTATTACTGTTATTGGCAAGCGGGAAGCGTCCTTCGATGCTGTAGATACTGGATTATTCCTCTTTCAACCTACTCTGTTTCAGGCTCTTGAAGTAGCCCGGGATAAAGGTCGGCACTCCCTTTCAGCGGGTCTCGCGGAACTGATAAGGAGTCGCG
>JAGLXI010000304.1 GCA_023132995.1 Candidatus Zixiibacteriota bacterium
TAGTGTCGGTCCGGACATAGATCAGAGTACGGTTGTCAACAAGACCGAAGAGGCTGGCGCCATCAGAGAAGGCAGCAGCGCCGGACGAGGTCGGGTCGACCTGACCGTCATCGTCGCTGCAGCCAAAGGCAAGGGAGACCAGCAGCAACCCGGTGATGAGAATTCTGAGTCGGGGCATGGCTACTCCTTTTCTTTCTATCAAGTTGCCCCGGCAGGAGTGACTCCGTCAACAAAAAAGGAAGAATGTAATGGCTAATGGTCAGAATGCGGTCGGTCTCCGTCTGTCCGGACCACTGATCAATTTCATCACGATTGTACTCGGTATCGCTGCCGGCTACTTTCTCACGATTCAGTCGCTGAAAATCGAGCTGGCCGCCAAGGCCGAAGCGGCAGTGGTGGGAACGCTCGACAAGAAACTGGCCGGTTTTGAGGTGATTCTGAAACAGGGGGTGGTTAACAAAGAGGAGTTCTACCGGTTTTCCAGAGATGTCGAAGCCAGGCTCACCCGGATAGAGTTCTACGTCACCGATAAGCCAGGAGGACAAATTGGAGAAAAATGACCGAGTGAGGGCCTATGTCGACGAGTTGCGGGTCAGCCTTGAAAAGGAGAATGTCTCGCAGATTGATTTCGACCATCTCAAGAGTTGGCTGTCGGACATTTCCGGGCTGTGCCGTCAGGTGGATCACCTGAATGCGGAGATGCGGACACTTCGTGAAGATCTGATAGGTCGCATCGGAGGAACAGCAAAAGCGGTGGCAGCCGTGGAAAGAAGCGGCGCAGCGATGCAGAGTGTCCTGGCATATCTGGAAACGCTGCCGACCTTGGGGGCCGACGAACTGATCAGTCATTACCGTAAAGCGTCAGCCCGGTTCCGCGATGCCTTTCCCGGCAGTTTCGGGCCACTCGTTTCCCGGGGCAAACGGAAGGGAGAGGCGCGGGACCCGGCTGTCTTCAAATGATCACGTGGGATATCCTTTCCCGACCATGAGGGATGCACTCCCGGTCACACCAAGCTAACCACACTGTTGAGAGGAAAAAACATGACCGTACGAGACCAGAACCTGGAAGCAATAGCGCCGGTGCTGGCGACTTTCAAGATTCATCAGACAAGCAGTGTCGATGATCTGAAGGATACCAATATCGGTGAGCCGGTTAAGTTAACCGGCAGTAATGAAGTCGGTCCGATCGGCTCCGGGAATCAACTCCTGGGCAAACTGATCAGCCTGACCCTCAGCGATAACGACGACGGCGACCGCCTGGCCACAGTGCAGGTAGGTGGTATCTGCCGTCTGGCAATTTCCACGACCTACCCGGTAGTAGGCAACCGCGTCGTCGGTGGCTCCTCCGGCACGGTCATCCAGGCGCCGACGGTGGCGTCCGACCCGGCCGGGGGCAACGTCGCCCGCGGAACGGTGCTGGAGATCAACGGCACCACTGACTGTCTCATTCTGCTCAATTAGGAAGGAAAAGCCATGGATTTAAGTGAATTCCTGAACTCCCCCGCTTGCGCCGGGCTGAAACGCGAAATCGACCAGGAGCTTCCGGCCTCGGCGGTCGACCTCAGCCGGGCGGCAGGCATCGACGTTACCAAAGACCTCTATCTCGAGGCCGACAACCGGGGGCTGACGTTGTCGGAGCTTCTGGAGTGCGACGAATACGACCCGTCACCTTTGGGCTGCCCCTTAGATGCCTTCGAAAGGCAACTGGCCCTGGCCGGGGTTCGTCTTGCCGGCAAGACCCCCAGCACGGTGGAGCAGTTCTTCCAGCAGGCGCCGGCTCTGTTGCCGGAGTTTATGCTACGCGAAATCAAGAAGGGGCAGGCCATGCGCCCCGAGCTTGGCCGCCTGGTGGCCAACTCCACCACCGTGGCCAGCAACAGCTACACGCCGTTTTTCATTGATACCAGCGAAGATGCCAAGTTCTCGCTTCGGCCTATCGGCGACGGCGCCGACGTGCCGCAGCTCCTGGTCACGGAACAGAATCACGCCGTCAATGTGACCGATTACGGCCTGGCCCTGAAAGCCAGCTACAAGGCCCTGCGCTACCGGACCACCTCGCAGTTCCGCGTTCTCATGTGGTACATCGGCTTTAAGATCCAGACCGACAAGATCGGGATGGTGGTGAACTGTATTGTCAACGGGGACGGCAACAACAACGCCGCGGCAGTAATCAACACGGCAACCAGCGGCACTCTCGCCTACGACGATCTGATCAGCCTTTGGGCGCAGTTCTCGCCGTTTGAACTGAACACGATCGTCTGTCACGTCAACCAGATGAAGGCGATCCTCACCCTGGACGAGTTCAAGGACCCCATGGCCGGCTACCGCTTCCAGCAGAGCGGCGACCTGTTCAGCCCGCTTGGAGCCACCCTTGTCCGCTCCGATGAGGTCGACAACGATCTGATCATCGGACTCGACAGTCGGTTCGCGGTGGAGGAAGTGATAACCCAGCCGCTGATGATCGAGTACGACAAGGTGATTGATCAGCGATTCGAAGAGGCCGTTGTTTCCGAGTCGGTCACTTACGCCAAAGTGATCAAGGAGGCCGCGGCCGTACTGGATACGGTGTACAGTTAATCTGATCGGGGGTCTGCCTATTGCAGGCCCCCGACATCCACAGGTGAGAGATGCAAAAGAAGATAACCGAAACCACCGCTGCCTATGGCCTGGGGATAGCCCCCGGCAGGAAACTCTTCCGGATCCCCTCCGGGCAGTACCGGGGAAGGCTGGCGGCCATCGTGCAGACGTCGGGATCGACGCTGAAACTGTCGTGGGCTGACACGCCGTACAGTTCCTGGTCCGAGCCGACTACCGTTGCCAACGACGCCTCCGACCTCCCCTTTGACTGTGTCATGGACAATGACGGCAACATCTATATCGTATACTCTGAGGCGTCGACCAAGTACCTCGTCTCGCGGAAGCTGCATTTTTCCGGGGGAAGCTGGTCACCGGGGGTGACGCGAACGGTCTACAATGTCAATGAGTCATATTATCCTTCAATTGATGTCGAGAGCGGCGGCAAGCTCTGGGTCAGCTGGTCGCGGAAGACGGGCGGCTTCTACTATCTTCACGCGAAATCCTCGACCGACTCCGGAACCACCTGGGGAAGTGGTCCGACGGACGAAGGTGACGTTCTCTCGGGCGGCACTTCGTCCCTGTATTCCAGACTGATGGCCGGCATCAGTGATATCTACATCGTGTACATGCACACGGGGGATACCATCTCGATGCTCTCCCGGCCCGTCAGCGGCGGCGACTGGACCCCGGTGCTCGACGTGGCCACCTGTTCGGGGGATTTCGACGACAACTTCGACGCCGCCCTCTCCGATAGCGGCCTTTTGGGAGTGGTGTTCGATCAGGAGGCGTTGAAATACCGCGAGTTCGACGGCGTCAACTGGGGTCCGGTGGTCGCTCTCGACGATAACGAGGGTGTCTGCCCCCAATTGTATTTCAACGACAATGTCCCTGTGGTGGTGTACCTGTCGGAGCAAGCGTCGGACCAGATGCTGATCAAGCACACCAATCGCAGCACCGGCAGTTTCTCCACCCCCGAGGTGCTTGATCCGGCGGCGCAACAATTTGACTCAGTAGTGCTTTACAATGCCACCGCCTCGTCCTACGCCGACCTGACCAGTGCTGCTGCCAGCGCCACCACTGCCGACGTGTACCACCCGAGTTCCAACGTTCTGGTCAAGGAGTCCGCCGACCTGTTGCTGCTCGGGATGAATTGCCGTTTTCGCTATGTCAAGTTCCTGTTGTCCACGTCCGGTTCCGGAGGCACGGTGAGTTACAGCTACTGGGACGGCTCCAACTGGAGCGCGTTCACACCGTCCGGAGGAGGCTTCAACCTCGACGCCACCGACCGCGACCTCCTTTTGTGGGATGACTACACGTCGATGCAGGCAGACTGGCAGAAAACATCGGTCAACGGGAGTGTCCGTTTCTGGATCAAGGTCGAGGTGACATCCGCTTTTTCCACCGGTGGAGTGGGAAGCCGGATAACGGCAATATCAGACCTTGGCCCCATCATTGTCAGGAGATAGCTATGGCGTACACCAACGTTGAATTGATCCGGCATCATCTGGTGGCCACCTACCCCGTCCGGGACCGTGTGTTCGACCAGTCACTGGTGTTTGACGGAAGCGACTACATAACTTTTGCCGGCGGCGCGGTGGAGGCTGCCTCGTTCCTGGTCAAATCCATCCAGAGTCACGAGCCTACTCGCGCGGCCGTCACACTCAACGGTATGACGGTGGTTCTGACATCGTCGCCGTTAGTGCCCGGCTCGGTGGTGGTTGCTTCAGATAGCTCACTCGGCACAGTCTACGTGGAGAACGTCGACTACGCCATCAACTACGCCGAGGGGGAACTGACGATCAAGAGCGGGGGAGACCTCAGCGTCGGCATGACCGTCACCATTTGGTATGTGGCCTACAACTTGTACTCCAGCGCCACCGACTACCAGCTTCAAGCCGACCACGGTGAGATCAAGAGGTTAGCCGGGGGGGATATCGTCGCCGGTGAAACTGTCTACCTCGACTATTCACCGGTGTACCAGAGCTACACCGAGCAGGTCCTGACCAATGCCATCGCCGAGGCCAACGGTACGATTGAGCGCGAGGTGGATCCGGACGGTCAGTTCGGCGCCGATCCCACTTTGCAGGCCGCGGCAACCTATCGCGCCTTGGAGATCGTCTGCCGCGCCTCAGCCGCCAGGGAGCTTTCCGGCCGCAGCGGGCAGGACCGCCCGGCCCTGGTCTGGATGCAACTGGCCGACGCCTTTGCCGATCGGTCGGTGCGACTGCTTTCAACTTTCCGTCCCCCGCTTGCCGGGCCGACGGCACCCGTTAAGAGCTGAAGGGAGATACCATGTTACCTGGATTGGAAAAAGTGAAGTCGCATCGGGTGTGGTTCGTGCCCGGTTTCGCCGTCTGGGGCCTGGCGGGATGGAGCGAGATCGAGTTTGTGACGCTGGAGCAAGTGGGTTCCGACGTATCGGCTCTGTTCGGCGCCGTCGACGTAGGCGACAACGCTCAGCAGGTGGCTTTCAGCGACCTGACCGATCATCGCGGCAGCCAACTGCCGTCCACGATCAGCATGCCGCGGATTCTTATACGGCCCAAAACCAACGAAACGGCCTTCATTGTGGGCGACGAATCGAACGAGAGCTTCAAGATAGCCCGCGACCCGGATTCTGCCGGGCCGGTGACGGTGGATCTGCTGGTAGTCGAGATGGGTGGCTAAGATGCCCGCCAACCGCAAGACTGAACGGGACCTATCCCAGGATCTGTCGATGTTTGATGATCTCATCAAGCTCCACTACCGCGGACTACTGAAAAGTATTGAAGAAAACCCTAAACTGGGAGACTTTCTTAAAATGATTGAACTGCGACGAAAACTTGCCCCTGACGACTCCGAGCAGAAGAGATTCTGGAAGATGCTGGCGAAGATTCGTCGGGAAGCCCTGAGCGGGAAGGAGACAGGGAAACCGGTCTCCGTAAAAAGAAAGGCCGCCAGGAAGAAATCAGGAGGGGCACCTTGAGCAGAATACGTCTGATGACCCTTGCCGGAGCTTTCCTGATGTGCGCGTCCGGTTTTTCTGCGGTCGTGGTGGATACCCTCAAGGGGACATCCGATGTGCAGGACTGCGCTATTTATGACTACACGGGCTGCGATGGTGAGCGCCCCGGAGAGAATTGTCAGCGATACAATGGGGGGAATATCTATAATCTTGGCACGGGGTACATCGCCGCCCACAAACAACGTCGGACGCTTATCATGCTGCCGGGCTGGAACGGGACGGTGCCGGATTCCTCTGAGTTCCAGGTGTACTGTAAATTGGAACAAGACACCCAGGATCGCACCATGCTCTTGTACCCGGTGACGACCCGGTGGTATGAGGGAGAAGAAGTTGCGGGGGGCGTCGGCGATTATCCCGACCCGGACAGCGGCGCTACCTGGCTTCACGCATACCTTGATGTCGGTGATGGCGATTCGGTCAACTGGACCAGTGGCGGGGGTGACTACATCACCGACATTGCCTGCAGCACCATAGTCACCGACACGGGACAGTACTTCACGTTCAGAAACTTCAACCGCATCCTCAACTACTGGGATACGTCCGGGTCGAACTACGGGTTTATCTTGATGATGGCCGGTGAGTTCCCGTCGAACTACAGCGACAAGACAATAAGATCAACGAAGTACGCCGACAACACCCCTATAGCGATTATCTATAATACGGGGCCGGACGCACAGCCGTCGCGTCGGCGCAGAATGATCATGACAAACAGGTGAAGGGGCGCATGATATGAAAGCAAGATTGACACTCAGCGACAAGATGTACGGCGCCGTATTCGTTCTCGTATTCGTTCTGGCAACAGGATTGGTGTGTCAGGATTCACAGGCCTCCTATGCGATCGTGAACAACTCGACTTCGTCGCCGACCGGTGAGGATTCGCTTTCCATGCTGTTCTTTTCATTGGACAGCCTGGGCAATCCGACCACGGCGGACTCAGTCTGTCTGCTTGTAAGCGGGCCGGACGGCAGTCTCGTCTGCCGTGATTCGATGGCCATATCGGATGGCCGCATCAGTGCCACCACTGTCGGCGGCAAGCAGTTCTATTGTTTCAAGGACCAGGTCTCCAATCTTGACGGCGCCGGCACGGCCGGATGTTACTCGCTGACAATCCTGGCCAAGAAGAACAGCGGCAACCTGCTGACACCGAACGTCGGCTCCTTTCAGATCATCAGCGAGGAGCTGTCGGATCAACTGGCCCTGATCGATGACTCCGTGTGGGTAAAGGGCGGCGTCATCGACACCAACCTGACCGAGCAGGGTGGCGGCAGTGACTCGACATCGCTGGCGCGCTGGGTCTGGAACACTCCCCAGAGCAATCACACCGCCGCGGGAAGTTTCGGCAAGTACCTCGATATTGAGGTTTCAAGCATAAGCTCCGGCTCGGGGATATATGCCTACACGATTCAAGCCTACGATTCCACCATCGGACAGGCCGTACCTTTCACCGGTCTGTCCGTGCGCAATCTGAGCCAGACGTCGCTGATAGCCGTTGGGCGGACAGACTCGTACGGCCGAGCGGGATTCAACCTGGATGCTGACAGTTTTCTGGTGGTAGCGTCGGCGCCGGGATACATCTTCGACGCTTATGACACGGTGGTGGTTGCCGGCGCCGGCGTGGACACGGTCTTCGGTGAACAGTTTGATCCCGGCTCCCCGGATTCCCCTTCCTTCTGCCGTGTCTACGGATTCGTCTACGACGCCGGTGGCCAACCTGAGACCGATGTTTGCGTTTCGGCCAGCCTTCCTTCGGGAGTATCGCGCTTCGGCGCTATCACGGTGACACCCACGGCCGTCACGACCAGCACCGACAGCACCGGGTACTACTACATTGATCTCATACCATCAAATTCACTGGAACCGACCGGTGTTAAGTATGAGTTCACCATCAGTCGCAAGGATGGGACGATCCTGAGACAGCGACTGTCCGTGCCGGACCAGGTTTCCTGGCTGCTGACCTGGTAGGGGGCATCCGCGAGTCCCGACGATCCGCGCTATGAGGCGAGATCAACGAAGGCCGCCCGCATGGGCGGCCTTTTTTCTGTCTGGTAGTTTACGATGTGACTCCGTCGGTGCGGGACTTTCCCCTCACTTGCTGGGTGGGTCGGCCACGCGATAGATGAAGTTGATGTAGTAGATCACGTCGGCGATGTTGACAAAACCGTCGCCATTGGCATCGGCCCGCTCGGCGCCGCCTACCGGGGGCGACCCGCCGTGCACGAGGAAATCGGTCAGGTAGATCAGGTCCATGATGTTGGCGTCGCCGTCGCCGGTGTAGTCCCCGGGAGTGTACATCTGGCTGCAGGCGTATTGCAAGAGAACGGTCGCGATGTCCTCAAGGCCGTTGGCGTCACGACCCAGGGCACGGAAGAAGTAGAGCGTATCGTCGCTGACGTTGTATGGTGTCCAATCGATCGACCATCCGTCGCTTTCGTCGAAATCGGCACCTACGAAATTGCGGGTCACGCTCCAGTCCTTGGCCAGCATCGAAACCATCAAGTCCACCCGCTGCCAGTTGCCGCTGATGTAAACCTCGCTGATACCGGAGCCGGAGCGCATGGGCAGATGCGAGATGCTCCCGGTCAGCGGACTTGAGACCGATACATGATAGCTCCCATCCGACTGAACCCAGCCGTGGAAACCATCGACCGCGAGCCAAGTACCGGTGGCGCCGCTCAGGCCGATTATGACCGTCCGCTGTTCCTCCTCAACCCAGGTTCGCAGGCTGAAATAGTCCGGGTTTCTCATGTAGTCGAATATCAGCATGTTGCCCCGTGGCATGAAGTAGTCTGACAGTCCCTGGTACAGGGCTTCATCATAAGTGCCCTGGCTTTCTTCGGTTCCAAATTGCTCCGCCAGTTTCTGGGTGAGTTCAGCTATGGAGAGAGTCCGGGAACCTTCCTTGACAAGGTAGCCGTAGCCTCGATCCGCCCAGAGCATAACGGCCAGGGCGGCTGCGGCCGGGCCGTTGTACTGCGCCCCCAGCGGTGTGACGTCCAACGTCTGTACTCCGGCGGAGTAGTTGTAGTTGGCCTGTCGACGCTGGATTTCGATATGGCTCAGGTTCTCGTCACTGGTCGTCATCAGGAATGCAAACTGGTCGCAAAACCCCGTTCCGGTCGACGGGGCATTGATTAACGGTGTCGGTGGCGTCGGTTCCAGGTAAACTATGAGGCTGTCGACGGCGCTTCGGCCGAGCGTGTCATAGGCGGTGGCGCGCAACCAGTAGGTACCTTCGGCAAGCCCGGAGAAATCCCATAACAGGGAAAATCCGCTCCCGCTGGCTGCAAAAGCGGCTCCGTCACGAAGAGGAGAGCTGCCGTCGAAGTCACTGCCAATGCCGACGTACGGGCCTCCAGAGGAATACTCAAACGAAACATAGTCGATGATCTGCGAACCGGAGTTCTCCCAGGCCCAGATATCCGCCGAACCCATCAGGGTCTCGTTGTCTTTGGGTGCAAGCAGAGTCAGTTCCGGTTCGGGCTGGGACGGCTCAATGCTGCCCCCGGCATAGCCTACGGCAAACATGGCCAGGCGCCCGGGAAAGGAATACCACTGGTTGTTGCTCAGGTCGACCCAGCCGACCGACTCGTCCCACAGGTTATATGACGAACACAGCACCGGGTTGTCGTCGGTGACGACAGCCGGGGCAGAGGCGGGGTCTATGCCACCGCCGATGTAGAAGCCGGCGAAAAAGGGGCCGTTGACCACCACCGGCGGG
>JAGLXI010000305.1 GCA_023132995.1 Candidatus Zixiibacteriota bacterium
AACAGGTAGCGGCAGTGGATATCGGTGAACATGACGTAGGCCGCCTGCAATTTCTGCTCCAGGAGCATCAGTCTCTGCTGCGGGTCGGTGGCTTGCTTAAGGGCGGCGTCGATGACCAGCGTCTCGGAGAATATAGAAGCCGTTTCCGCCAGGCTCATGGGATACCCGGTTGCAAAGGGAGGCTTGTCTTTGAGCACCCAGCCGTGATAGGCATGACCCAGTTCGTGCGCCAGTGTCAACAGGTTGTCAAACGTCCCGGCATAGGTCATAAAAATACGCGACTGTTTGAACGGCCCCATACCGGTACAGAACCCGCCGCCCCTCTTGCCGGCGCGGTCTTCGGCTTCAACCCATCGCTTGTCGAGAGCCATTTTCATGAATTCGGCCATGTGTGGTGAAAAGGCCGCGGCCTGTTTGACAATGAACCCACCTGCCTCATCGAAACCATAGAGCGCGTCGGCTTTACCGCAGGGGGCGAATTCGTCGTACCAGCGGAACTTGTCAATGCCTAAGAGCTTCATCTTGGCCGCAATATACGGCTCCAGACGTCCTGTCATGCGACGGATGACACTCCACATGGCGTCGACCGTCTCCTGCTTCACCCGCCCAATCACCAGAGCTTCATGCATAGGCGACTCCCAGCCGCGCTGCTCATAGAGCGCCAGCCGGAATCCCGACAGCGCGTTGAGGGTCATGCCCGCCAGGTTTGCCTGTGTTTCCCAGCCCTCGGTCATTTTCTCGAAGGCATGCCGCCTGACAGCCCGATCCGGATCGGCCATCTTGGTGGCCAACTGACCCATGGACACTCTCTCCGTCTTGCCTTCCCGGGTGAAATCGACCTTTATGTCGCCAGCCATCTTGTCATAGAGACGGTTCCAGGCGTGATAGCCGGAGACAGCCAGGTCCAGCGCGAGCGATTCAAGTTCGGGCGCCATCTTACTCCGGGCAATCACGCGCAACTCGTTGAGGTAAAATGTAATTTCTTTCAAACGCGGTTCGGTCAGAAGCATCGCCCACTGCTCGTCACTCTGTTTGAGTGAGCGAGCCTCCAACTCGGTGCGCAGCTTGAGCCACTCGGAGTGATAAAGATCACCCCTCGCTTCAATCGCCTGGGCCTCGGCGTCATCAACATCCTGAGATGTGAGACAGCTGGCAAAAGCTCTGACCAGGTCGATATTCTCATCCAGCTCCTGCATCTTGAGTATGAAATCCGCCCAGACTGGCATACTGTCGTTTGTTATCTGCTCAGGCAGGCCCTTGAGCATTGTCGTGGCCGTGTCGAGGTCGGTCTTTGTTTTTTCGCGGTGAGTTTGGAACTCCTTCGAACCGCTGCCGCCGGGGAAAATAGAATCGAGGTCCCATCGCGGCGCGGGCGGGATTTTCTGTGGTGTTGCGGACATGTTCTTTCTCCAGAAATGCGGTTTGATTTCACCGGTAATTATAGCAAATCGCCGTCACACGTCCGCCGCTTCGTGTTTCTTGACCCAGAGGGAGTACAGAACCATCAAGAGCGCCGAGACGATACCGATGGCGGCAAACTGGTACCATAGTTTGTAGGGGTCATAAGCCGACCAAAGCAGGTTGGTCACCTCCTGGTGATTCATGCCCGTGACTTCGACCAGCTTGTTCATGGCATCGGGTCTCTCAACACCGGTGACACCATGGTTTTTGGCCAAGTAGTCGATAGCCAGGTTAGCCTTGTCGCCCATTTTCTCATAAACGTGACCGGCGAACCAGGAACCCAGCCCCCATCCTATCCCCTGCGGGATGTTGGCGTAGCCCATGTACAGGCCCTTCTTGCCCTCCGGCGCGATGACGCCAAGATACTCATTCATCTTGGGAGAGGAGAGCATCTCGCCGACGGAGAATACGAGAATCCCAAGAAGGCAGAAATAGCCGGAAGCCGTATACCCGGCCAGGATCAGTCCGACCGAAGCGATGGTGATGCCGATGACAATGGAATGCACCCGTCGCATTCGCGACACGAGGAAATTCAGATACACCACCAGCAGGATTATCAATCCCGGGTTGAAGTTGATCAGCCACTCCTGGGCAAGCTGGGGACCTCGCGTGGAGTTGTTTTGGAGCATGAAATCGGGCAGGCCGAGATCGGCGACCATCCTGGAGCTATCCACCCAGTCGACGATGAAATTGGGCAGCATGTCGAATAACTGCATGAACATCAGCCAGAACCCGGACATTATCAGTATAAACACAATCAGGCGGAGGTTGAAGATGTTCTTGAACGTTATCCAGAAGACATAGAAGGGATTGCCCTTCTGCTCACCGCCTGCCGGGGGGTCCTTGTATGTGAGAAGCATCAGCAGATTGAGGGACACGATCCCGGCGCAGCCGTAGAATACCATCGGCCACGAGATACCGTAGAGGAAATGCGCCAGCGGTGGTCCCAAGAACCCGCCGATATTGACCAGCATGTAGAACGTTCCCCAACCCACCGATGAGTTCTCCTTCGTCAGCGACTGGCACATAGTGCCCTGAACCCCTGGTTTGAAAATGGCTGTCCCCAGTGCGAGCGTACAGCATCCGATAAGGAACGGATAAAACTCGGTCTGGGTGGCCATCAGCAGATAGCCGACCGCTTTGATAATCACTGAAACGGCGATCGTCTTCTTGTAACCGTAGCGGTCCGCGAAACCGCCGGATATCATGGGCGTCAGCGATTGGAACAGTGCCCACCAGAGGAAGATTATGCCCTTGTCGGTCTGTGAGAAATGCAGCCCGCCGATCTCGTCGG
>JAGLXI010000306.1 GCA_023132995.1 Candidatus Zixiibacteriota bacterium
TTGAACCCGACCACCTCATAAGGGTTGTAATTGGAGAGAAAGATGGAGATCACAGAGTTTTTCTCACCGGGATAGGCCACTGTGTCGCCAACTTTCACTATCAGAATTGAGTCCATCTGAGCTTGGGCAGCGGGGGCCACCAGCATGATCACGGCAATCACCAAGAGCAGCGAAGCGCGTCGTGCCGATTTTTGACATACAGCACCGAGAGTCATTCTTTCCTCCTGAGTCACTAGAAGAGGGTTCACATTACCTGTAAATGCTATCCCTTAGCCAAGAAGCTATAAGAAACTCCCTAAAACAGATGACCTTCGGTTTTCTTAATACCGGTCTTCACCCCGAAGGACCCTGTTTATCTCCATTGACCCATTCGCTTGCAGTTGTTTCCGCAAAAGCAGTCTGTTTGTATTACCCGCGCTGACCTCAAGTCAGTTCAAGGTTGAAGTACTATAAACAGTTAAGATCGGAAAGTGACTCTCGCAGAGTCAGTCGTGTCATATCACCTATCATCCGAAGGGTAATATAAGGCCAAGGGATTCAGTTGTCAATAGGAAAAAAGAAGTTTTTTCCCACTTCTAATTTGTTTGTCGTTAGGGCATTAGGTACCTCCTAATTGGATCGCCCCATCCAGATTCAGGCGCCTGTCGGCGCTCTTCGTTCGGCGTCCTTTCACTTACTTATCGACTCTTGAGCCGGAACCTTTCCCCTAACTGGAGACCAAAGTTGTCACCGGCTTGAGATCGCCGGACGATTCGCTGCAGAAAAGCCCCGCTGCGAATCAGGGACACTTTCGGCCGGACGCCCCGGTTCGCCGTCGCTGACCGGACAGATGCAGCAGCATAGTGTTGTTTAGCTGTTCTGGCCTATCGGGGTGGTCGCCCGCCGATCCATTAAGTAGCGGAGCCGCAAGGCTTTAAGCCGATCAGGCAAGGCTTGCCTGTGTTTGGCACCACCAGTATCGATCGTCAACCAACCCACTCTATCAGCGCAGGCAATCAATACTGATACGTGACCTGCCGATAACAATGTCAAAGCCAACTGCCAGGCAGGAAGGGCCAGATGGTTAGAACCGTCCCTGCGAATGCGACGCTCGACAAGATTATTTCCACCATAGGCGATTTGCCGGCCTCTCCGGCGGTTGTCAGCGCTGTCATGGGTCTGACCTCAAACCTTGATTCCAACGTCACCGAAGTTTCCCGGCTGCTCTCTTCAGACCAGTCCCTGACCGCCAAAGTGTTGAAACTGTCGAACTCTTCGTTCTATGGGAGGTCAATGGAGGTCAAAACCCTTCAGGAGGCTATTCTGGTTCTGGGATTCTTTACCGTGCGATCGCTGGTGGTGGCCACGTCGGCGTACACGATGTACAACAAGGGGGGGCGAGACGAAGCCGAAGCCAAGCTCTGGCGTCACTCGTTGTCAACTGCTATCGCGGCCCGCCAGATTGCCGCCTTCATCAAGCACCCGGAGAAGGAGGAGGTCTTCATCGCCGCCTTGCTCCATGACATCGGCAAACTGGTTCTGTTTCAGAAGCTTGCCGGACGCTACGACGAGATCGTGCACACAGTAGAACGGGAGAACCGGAGCTTTGCCCAGATCGAATCGGCAGAGTTAGGCTTCACACATTGCGACATAGCCCGTGCCCTGCTGGTGAAATGGTCGTTTCCTCCCAGCCTCACAACCGCCATCCACCAGCATCACGAGCCTCCGACCCCGGCAGAGGGTCAGCCGGTCCACATTGCGCAGGTGATCAATCTGGGCAACATGATGGCGAAGAAGCTGGACGTCGGTTTTCGCGACTACCGGGTTGAGAATCTCTCCGAACTCGAGTCCGCGCAGGTAATGGGGCTCGCTGAAGAAGAGCTGGCTGAATTGTTTGAAGAATTCCAGCAGCACTACCGCTGTGAAGTCAGCATTTTTGAAGGGTCGTGATGAGTCCAATCATTGCAAAGGAGCTTAGGGACAAGCTCGAGAAGCTCTCCAATCTGCCGTCGATGCCGCAGATTATCATCAAGATCAAACAGATATCGGAGAACCCAAAATCATCAGTAGCCGATCTGGCCAACGTGATACTATCCGACCACCAACTGACCAGCCGGATTCTGCGCATGGCCAACTCCTCATATTACAGCGACTTCTCGGGGAGAATCAACACCATCACGCACGCCATCGTCCTGATGGGCTTTCGTGCCGTTCGCAACATCGCCATATCTATGGCGATCTACGGCGCGGTAAACAAGATATGCCGCGTCGCCAGGTTTGAACTGGCCTCGTTCTGGACTCGTTCGCTGGCCTGCGGGGTGATCGCCAAGTTCCTCGCTCACCGGATGAACCAGCACGAGTTGATCGAGGCTGCTTTCATTGCCGGGTTTATGCACGATATCGGCCAGGTTATCCTGGCGGGCGTGTTCCCCGAAAAGTATGACGAGATCAATACCCTGGAATCACCCGACGTCCACCTGACGGAAACAGTCCTGATGGGAATCAACCACCTTGAGGCGGGCGGATACGTGGCTCGCAAATGGAATCTGCCCGAAGACCTGGTCAAGGCCATCGCCGAGCATCACCGCCTCGACAAGGACCCGGA
>JAGLXI010000307.1 GCA_023132995.1 Candidatus Zixiibacteriota bacterium
GCCACGGTGGCCACCACTTGCTCCTGCTTGATTTTCAATTCTGCCGCTACTTTGGCGATCTGTTTCTCGTGCATTTGCTCCTCGATGCGTTGCAAAATCACCGACTCGAACCTTTGCCGCCAGGAGTTCACTCCTCCTGACATCCCTTAAGATACGAAGTACAGCCCGATTTTGGAACAGGAAAGGTGACGACGAAGAAACTCGCCGTGTTACCTGAGGCGCATCGCCGCCACACTCAACCCCGGTCGAGAAAAGGCTTGTTACCGCCTGTGGTACCCGGTATTGTTTGGGCTGTCAACTAGCTTAGTGACTTCAACAGCAGATGTTTGCGATCAGGTATAAGCAGATGAAGGAGATTCCCCGAATGAACACTGCAAAAACAACTACTATGGGCGGGCCTGCCGTACGACGGTTGGCTCTTTTTGCATTTGCAATTCTGTGGCTGGGTTTCGGATATGCCCCGGCCTCAGAGGCAACGGACGGATATCAGATGCCGGTGGCGGCAATTGCCGACCTGATTGATGCTCCCCCCCCGCCGGCTGTCATGGTGAGTCCCGACAATGAGTGGATGCTGCTTTTGCGGCGACCGGGTTTGCCATCGCTTGAAGAAGTGGCCCAGCCGGAAGAACGCCTCGCCGGTCTGCGTATCAACCCGCGGACCAACGGGCCCAGCCGGGGGCGGTATTATAACGGGCTGGCCCTCAAGAACATCTCAGACGCTGCTGAGCGCGAGATAACGGGCCTTCCGGAGAATCCGCGCATCAGGGACGTCGACTGGTCGCCGAACGGTAAGCATATCGCGTTCACGGTCACGGGTAGCAGCGGCATTACCCTGTGGGTGGCTGATGTGAAAAGCGGCAACGCTGCTGAGCTGTCTCCGGCGGCATTAAACGCTGCCTTGGGGAATCCGTACAATTGGCTCTCGGACAATCGGACGCTGGTCATGCGGATAGTACCCGCCGACAGAAGCGAAGCGCCTCAAGCACCGATAGTGCCGGAAGCGCCGATCATTCAAGAAAACACCGGCGGCAAAGCCCCCACACGCACATACCAGGACCTCCTGACGAATGCTCATGACGAAGATCTGTTCGAGTATCTCATGACGGCCCAGGTGGAACTCGTCAGACTTGACTGCAAGCAAACTTCAGTCGGCCGACCCGGTATCATCATGAGCGCCGAACCTTCTCCGGACGGGGAATATCTGCTGGTGGAGACCGTGCACCGACCGTTTTCGTACACGGTGCCGTACTATCGTTTTCCCAAGAAGATTGAGGTGTGGGATTTGGAGGGCAACATTGTCCATGAGGTTGCCGATCTGCCGCTGGCGGAAGATGTGCCGATGGCGTTTGGCTCGGTACGCACGGGACCTCGTTCCGTTAGCTGGAGAGCGGATACTGACGCTACTTTGCACTGGACCGAGGCATTGGACTGCGGCGACGCCGGGGCTGAGGCGGCTCAACGCGACCGGGTGTACATTCTCAAAGCGCCGTTCGACGGCGATCCGACACCGCTGATTACGCTTGCCCTGCGTTGCAGTGATATACTCTGGGGCGACGACAACTTGGCCATTGCATCGGAGTGGTGGTGGAAGACACGGCGCATACAGGCCTGGCAAGTGAAGCCCGGCTCTCCGGAGGCAGAGCCTCGGCTTATTGTAGATCGTTCATGGGAAGACCGCTACAACGATCCCGGCACACCGCTTCTCCGTTCGACCAAGCGGGGGACGTCGGTTCTCCTGACGGCCAACGGAGGCCGGACACTATTTCTGTCTGGCGCCGGCGCTTCCCCCGAGGGTGACCGTCCGTTCCTGGATGAGTACGATCTGGAGACGTTGAAAAGCAGCCGCCTGTTCCGTTCCGAAGCGCCGTACTACGAGCGTCCCGTAAGACTGCTGGATGTCAAGAAGCGCCTGCTGTTGACTCGAAGGGAATCGGTGGACGAGCCTTCCAACCTGTTCCTGCGCGATCTCAAGAAGGACGAAATAAGACAACTGAGCTCTTTCCCCCACCCGACGCCGCAACTGGCCAATGTGAAAAAGGAGCTGATCCGCTATCAGCGGAAGGACAGTGTCGATCTCACGGCTACTCTTTACCTGCCGCCCGGCTACACGACCGACAACGGCCCGCTGCCGATGCTGATGTGGGCGTATCCGCAGGAATTTAAGAGCGCCGATGCGGCCGGCCAGGTGACGGATTCGCCGTACCGCTTCATCCGGGTCGGGTGGTGGTCGCCCATGCTCTGGCTTGTCCACGGTTATGCCGTGTTGGATCACACCAGTATGCCCATAGTCGGTGAAGGAGACGAGGAGCCGAACGACACTTACGTGGAGCAATTGGTGGCCGATGCCCGGGCTGCCATCGATGAGGTAGTGCGGCGTGGTGTCGCCGACCGCGACCGGATAGCTATCGGCGGCCATTCCTACGGCGCTTTTATGACCGCCAACCTTCTGGCTCACTGCGATCTTTACCGGGCCGGCATTGCGCGAAGCGGCGCCTACAACCGCAGCCTGACGCCGTTTGGGTTCCAGTCCGAGGAACGCAGCTTGTGGGAGGCGCCGGAAGTCTACTTCGCCATGTCCCCCTTCATGCACGCCGACAAGATCAACGAACCGATCCTGCTGGTCCACGGCGAGGCGGACAACAACTCGGGAACCTACCCGTTGCAGAGCCGCCGATTCTACTCGGCTCTCAAGGGACACGGGGCAATAGCCAGATTGGTGATGCTGCCTCATGAAAGCCATAGCTACCGTGCGCGCGAGTCGGTCATGCACATGCTCTGGGAAACGACCGAGTGGCTGGACAAATACGTGAAAAACGCCCCTCCCCGGTAAGTCCTGCAGATAGAGACCGGGACGAGGGCAGGAAATAAACGAATCGGCGAGCCGGGGAATGACCGGCAAATGGGTTCGTTTTGCGGAGTTTTGTCTTCACCTAACATAATCGGTAGTGATTTCGAGGCCTGCCTGCGGCGTCCCTTCGAACCATCGGTCTGGACCTACAAAACTGTCCTTTATTGAGCTATGTACAGACGCGTTTTGCGTGAAATACGCGGCGTTATTGCGGGTGCCAAGGTCGGGCTCGGGGAGGGAGGACACACGTAGATTGTCAGGAGGACAGGCCTCCTGACCTTGGCTGTTGCATCAAAGGTAGGGGGCTGCGCCCCATACCCCAAATTGTCAAATAGCCAAATAGTCAACTAATCCCGGACACAACGAACGGAAAAACCTTGGTACTTAGCGTTGCTGGAACGGACAACCTGTAAACTGTAGTGATGCAGGCCCCGGTACCACACTAAAATACTATAGTCCACCGTAGAAGACCATAAGGTGGCGTAGTAACCCATATGGTCGAAGGTACCACCGGTACCACCGGCGAGGCGGTAGCCGCCAGGCAACGCGGTGAAACCACTCTCGTTGGTGGCGCCGATGTTAGGGCTTTGCCAATGCGTTGTGCCAGTTTCCTTTAGCTTGCCGCCTTCATCAGTGCCGCGCGAACCATCATCATCGGCCTCAGCCTGGCTCATGCCAAGATACATCTCCAATTGCTTCCACTCTTCATCTGTCGGCACATGCCAACCTGCAGGCGCTATGTTGCGACTGTCATCCACCGCATACCAGTTGTACAATCTGCCATAGGTAGTCACATTACCCTCATCGTTATCATAATTGCAGTAAGCCCCGCTGGAAAGACCTGACCAGGTCCCGCCATCAGTCACTTGGGGGATCGGGTCGCCATTGCGGTAATGGGTCACCTTAAGATTCTCCATCATCCAGCATTGATCACCAATCAACACCGTCGGATACACATTGCCATCGCAATCGGTCACTGTCGGAGGACAGTCACAAGCATCCTCAACGTAGGTGCCACTGAACGTCACCGTTTCGTCCGCAGTCAGGGTCTGGGTCGAATTCGAGGGCGTTGTCCAACCGGTTACTTCTCCCCAAGTGACAGTGTAATCTCCGGGATCCAGCTCATTCAGTGTTAGGTCACCGTTACCGCTGGAGCTGTAACTGCAGGGACCGGCTAAAGACCAGGGAGCATTTATGGCGTCGGGTTCGGGATCAATGATTATGGTGCCTGAACCCCCAAGAGGATAAGTCCATTGGCCGATGAGATGCGTGTAGAGTTGCCATTGATAATTGTAATCGAGGTTCAGAAGATCACACTCTATGCCTGCAACAGCATACAAAATCGCCTCAAGGTCGAATATCAGTTCCACATTGCAGGGATCCGCGTTTAACGCCGCCAGGAAGTGAAAACCGGCCTTAGCAGCCACGTAGGGACCGGCCACCCCATACAAGAGACACGAAGCATTGAGAGAGGTTCCGGGCTCAAAATTGAACTCTGCACTGAATTGGGGCGGCGTATACGTAAAATTCTTCGTGCCCTCACTGATAGTGTAGTATGCGTCGTCGGCCCATCCAAAGCCATAGCGCAATTCCTGGGTATAGGTAATGCCGGTTTCAAATGTTACTGTCAGGTCACCATGGATATGCGCTTCGACGGTCAAAGTAGGTACGAGCCAGACCACCCCTCCAATTGGGATCGCCCCTAAATGGAACTCGGCTAAATCGAACTCTACTGCTTCGTTAAACTCCCATTGCAGGTTGGCTATCAAATCAATATTGGCATCCTCATTCGTTTCAATCCCGGCCTCGAACTTCTTAAGCGTAAACCAGCTTATTTTGATCTTTGCGAACAAGGAGGCGGTGAAGGCATACTGACCGTCGAGTTTGATCTGGTCGCCGGTAGTCTGGGGATCTCCATCCTGATCATAAAGAACACAGTTCAGGTCAACAACGAATGTCTCGTTGTCTTTATTGGGAATAAACTTGGTCCCCTGATAAAGTTTGAATGTCTTAACATCGGATGGCCGCAGAAGGTGAGTCTCGGAGATGTCCATCATTTCGAAAGATTCCATCATAGTAGCCGGTTCTGTTTCCAGCACAATTGAACCGCCCTGGGCTGTCTTCAATGTCACCTTTCTCAGGAATCCGTTGGGGGCTTCCCCATCATCCTGGCCGATGATGACATCGCCAACCGCAACTCGCTGAGCGTAATATGATGATTCGTCCATAGTGACAACGCCGGTGGTAGTATCATATTCTTGTATTACCGTGGAACTGACTTGCGGAATAATCGTTGTCGTACTGGGCGTCGAGATCAGGCAAATTGGCGCTGGGCCGCCATGAAACATATAGTCAACCATATACACCAAGTCAGAAATGTCGGGAAAGGCACTGCCATCACCATTGACATCCGTTGTATACATTTGTGGCGGCGGTGGTCCACTGTTAAACATATAGTCAACTAAATAAACCAGGTCGGAAATGTCCGGGGGGACGGTTTCGTCATAGTTAATGTCGCCACAAACGCTGGCAACCGTTGAAGACGTTTGGGTCAAACAAAGGACAGAAACTGCCCCCAAGATGAGAATAGATTTGTAGATATTCATGAGCACATCCTCAAATACATGAGTTTGCTTTAAGGTATTAAAAGTATATGCAAAAAACAGCAAATAGTCAAGATGAATGTCAAGGCAACGCAGAAAGCGAATTGACTCACAATTAATGT
>JAGLXI010000308.1 GCA_023132995.1 Candidatus Zixiibacteriota bacterium
ACTCCCGGTGCCCCTATCCCGATTTTGGCGTGCCCTCCAGAGCGCTCTAACGATCGGGAGGTTTGCCGCAAGAGAAGATCTGCGCGATCGGCCTTTGCAATATCGGGCTTGCACCGTATATTCCGTAGTGAGTTGACCATGTGATTTAAGCCCTGGAGGAAGCAGTTGTGGCCATGACCATAACCGATGAATGCACCGCCTGCGGACTCTGCCTGCCGGAATGCCCCACCTCATCCATTGAAGAAGGTGACATCTTTACCATTGACCCGGATACGTGCAACGAGTGCAAGGATCAGAAGGACGGCCCACATTGCGTGGAGGTCTGTCCCGTCGAGTGCATAAAAGAACTCCGGTAGCCGCCGTCTGTTTCCTGATGGCTACTGTTCGCCCCGCCCTTGCAGGTGGCCTTTCTTAAGCCGGTAATGACCGCGAAAATGCCCGTCTCTACTCGGCTGTCCACCGTACAAGTTGCCCGAGATATGCGAGAAAAGAAAAAGAGGGCGCTCGTCTGGTTGGGTAGAGGGGGCTAGGAAACTACCCAGGGACAGCAGAGAGTCACCCTCGTCAATTAATAAATAACGTGCGCGCGTACCGAATTGTCAAGGGTTATTTGTCCTGACTGGGCTAAATTGGAGGCGGGTCGCAAACCAGAACCGTAAAACAAGGCAACGTCTTCGTTGCGCCGCCGGTTGCGCACGCAGAAACAGGGACATAACTAAAGCAGTGTCAACGGATTAGCGAGTTTTCGCCTTCACGGGTGGGGTAAATCAATTGATTACCTGCATTCAGCTCCCGAGCCTGTTGGAGCGTTTCTGGACAGCATTTCTGTGCGCCGTCAATATATCACCGTTTTGACGGGGACTGTCAGGATGACCGGCTTTTTGTCATGGCCGGTGTTGATTTCAATCGTGAAGCCGGACAGGTAAGTACCCGGATTGAGAGCCGCCTTAGGTCGCACTTCCAATTCCAGCGCCTGGTTCCTGCGCGCTTCTTCTTTGAGTACAGTAATATCGAATGTAGTGTCGGACTGCTCTATGATCGACAGGCTGATCTCGTCAAAACTGCGATTGGGAATCGTCACTTTCCGTGGCTTCTGGCCGGGCAGAAAAAACAGGGACATTGGGTTTGGTTTCAAACCGTCGTACCACTGTCCGACGATCGACTTGTAGAAGAATTGCAGTTCCGGCCGGTCGGGGTCGTCCGTGGTCACGCGAAACGACTTGGCTGTCGGGCCGAAAAGGTCCTTGGTGTCATACCTTAGCGGCATGGGCACCGTATCGCCGGGCTCAATCAGCGAATCCAACAGGCCCACCATTGAGCAGTGGCAGGAAACGTCGAGCCCGAGTATCCGAATCGGTTGCTCCCCATTGTTGATCAACCGGAAAGTATGAAACAGTTTGAATGCGATGCCCACATGGCCGAAATCATACACCTGTTCGCTTATCTTAAGACTCCGAGGAGACTCCGCAGCCATCGCGGTCGTGGAGATGATCGCTATTGCTGTTAGTAGCAGTATTATGCGGCTCCGGGGAATCATCGAGCAACCTCCTCTTGCGGCATGAATCCCTGACGGCGCATCCAGTCGTCGCTGTAGCATTTGCTCAGGTACTTGATGCCGGAGTCGGCGAAAATGCCGACCATGAGCGACTCCGGCCCCAGATCGCGTGCCGCCTGTTCCATAGCATAGGCCACCGTACCCGAAGAGCCGCCGGCGGAAATCCCCTCCTCACGGGCAATCAGGCGGGCCCGGTGGAAAGAATCCTTGTCCGACACGGTTATTATCTCGTCCACGACATCGGGATGCATGGCCCCGGTCATGACATCGGAACCGATTCCCTCCACCTTGTATGGATGTCCGGCCGTTTCCTTCCGGTACCGTATGTAGTCCGTGAACATGGAGCCTTCGGGGTCTACTGCGATGGCCTTGATTTTGTGATTCTTCTCTTTCAGGAAGCGGGCCGCGCCCGAGAATGTCCCACCGGTGCCGATACCGCAGACAAAGTGAGTAATCTGACCGTCGGTGTCTTCCCAGATCTCGGGGCCGGTGCTGAGGTAATGGGACTCGACATTGTCCTGGCTGTCGTACTGGTCCAGGTCGAAATAGCCCTTCTCTTTAGCCAGGCGGCGGGCTACGGCGTAGAAGCTCCGGGGGTCGTCATGGGGGACCTCGGGCGTGATGATCAATTCGGCGCCGTAGGACTTGATCAGGTCGATTTTCTCCTTGCTGGTTTTTTCCGGTGTTGTGAGGATTGCCTTGAGCCCCATCAGTTTGGCCACCATCGCCAGAGCCGATCCGGTGTTGCCGGAGGTGTTGTCAATGACGGTGTCGCCCGCCTTGAGCCGCCCCTCGGCCATGGCTTTCTTGATTATATGCAGCGTCATCCGGTCTTTCACCGACCCGGTCGGGTTGAAAAACTCGAGCTTCACATAGGCCCTGGGGCCGTCCGGTGGAATGCCGGTCCTGAGTTTCAGGAGCGGTGTGTGGCCGATCAGGTCGAGGATGTTGTCGTACGTTCGCATAAGTTTTACCTCACTGACATTCCATTTTATACAATCCCGGCAGAGATTTCAACCGATTATTTGGGAATATGTTGCGGCGCGCTGCGTCGCCCGGGCGCAGCGAAAAAGCGCTTGCCAATCCGGGTCGCCTCGGATAGCTTATAAGCCTCAGGCGGGAGTAACTCAGTTGGTAGAGTCACAGCCTTCCAAGCTGTTGGTCGCGAGTTCGAACCTCGTCTCCCGCTTATAAATCGCCGTCCCGGTGCGGCACAAAGGGCAGTATCCATGAAGTTGCCGAATAGAACAGCAGGATCCGCGCGATCCCGCCGTCATGCCAAGTTCGGAGAAGGAAGTCACGCGTGACTCGTAGATATCAAGCAGCACGCTCCGTCGCCCTTCTCGTGGGTGCAGGTGTTATGGCGCTGCTGGTATTGATATCGTGTGGCGCAAAAGGGACGCTTGTGCTCTACGAGGGCCCCCCGCGGCCCTCGCATCAGATCGCCCTGCTGGACCTGTCTCACAAGAGCGTCCACGTGACGGCAATCGACTCTTACGACAAGGGTTATTTCGCCATAGACAAGAAACACGTGCAGTTGCTCCCCGGTCTGCACACGGTGGAAATCCACTATCGGTCGAAGAAGGGGACGTCAAGCGCCCCGGTTGTGCTGGAGTTTCTTGCCCGGGCGGGCTATCGTCGGTGGACGGCATGGATCATCGACACCGCCGATGGCGCGGTTGTCGCCGGGAGCAATGAGTAGCGTGAGTTTCCCTTCGTTATTCCGGGCCTGACCCGGAATCCAGACTGTTGTCGAGGGCTGGATGCCGGCTTTCGCGCTGCACCACGTACGTCAAATCTGCTACCGGACGGCGAAGAAGGCTGGCTTCCACATGGGCTGCCACATTATCCGCCACAGCTCGGCGACCGAATATTTAAGGCGTGGGGGGCAGCTCGGTATCCTGTCGAAGATTCTGGGTCACTCGGATATCAGCACGACCGCGATCTACACCCACCTTCTCACTGAGGATATGGTTAAGTCGTACGACCAGTTCAGCCCAGCCAATAGCCTGAACGTGTGATACGCTCTTGGTTTAGTAGGCTCTCCATTGGTCTGCAGAAAAGATAGATCCGCGTTGCCTCATTGAAGAATGT
>JAGLXI010000309.1 GCA_023132995.1 Candidatus Zixiibacteriota bacterium
TTCAGGTGCACAAGGACCTCACGTTACGAAACGGACTTGCCCGGGAGCAGAAGGCGGCCATTCTCCGTCAACTGGTCGCTGACTACATGGGCCTGGAGGAATCCGACACCGCCCAGGCGGCTCTCCGGGAGTTGATCATCTTAGAGCCACAGAGTCGGTGGGCCCATGCCAGGTTGCTTGAGGTGCAAAAGGCCGCCAAAAACTGGGAGGAGGCATACGATACGGCGGCGCGCATTCTCAAGATGGAAACAGGCAAGTCCAAGAAGCCTCTGGCCGCCTTCAAGTACAACATGGGTCGGGAGCTCCACAAGAAGCGTGAATACCGCAAGGCTCGCATTCTGTTCAAGGAAGCCCTGGGGCTCGATCCGGGATTTGTGTCGGCGTATCTTTCCCTCGGCGATTCCTACTATGAAGAAGGTCGCCGTGAAGATGCCGTCAACTTCTGGAACAAGCTTATCGCGGCCGTTCCGGAAGAGGGTTATCGAGCGATCGAACGGCTCAAGAGAACGCTCTTCGACCTGGGACGCTTTGGCGACATAGTCGAAATCTGTGAAAGCATCCTCAAGCACAAGCCCAGGGATCTCGTGGCCCGTTTGACGCTGGCGGAGTTTCACGAGAAAAAGGGCGATCTTGATCTGGCTGCAGAACTGCTGATACAAGTTGTCGAGGACGAGCCGGACAACCTGGAGGCCGTACTCCATTTGATACGCATCTACCTGGAGAAGGGGGACAATCGCAGGGTGGAGGAATTGCTGCGGGATCTGGAGCGCCGGAGGGAGAAACGGCACAGCCTCGCTGTCGGCGAAGAGGCAGTCGATACTGCGGTTACCGAAATGGGTTGAAACGACCCGCTGTTTGAGATTCTCACATGAAGATGTTTCTGCATCTGGCTGCCTGTCTATTTCTTGCTGTCGGCGCTGACGCCGCAGGCTCAGACATCTACGAGTTGATAATCAACGGTGACCTTAAAGCCGCGGCTGATTCGCTCTCCCGCACTTCGACGGCAACCCTGCGCGACGGTAACATGCTCTACTACGCCGGTATGGTGGAGACCGGCGCCGAGAAGTCGGTGCAACTTATGGAGGCGGCCCTAAACGCGTCAGTGGCGGCCGTGCACCAGGAGGACATATATTGTCGGCTTGCGCAGTACTACTTCATACAAGGGGATTATGGCAAGCTGGGTCGGATCGTGGCGGACTATCTTGTCCTCTGGGAGAGCGGCGAGTATCGTCGGGAAATGCAGCGCTTCTCCATTGTCGTCGACGAGAAAAACAGCGCCTATGAGTCAGCTCTCAAGCAGGCCGACCGTTATTTCCTCCTGTACGGCGAGGGTGACGCGGCGCAGTGGGGCAAAATTGACAGGTCGCGGGTGATGCTCGGTTACGGCAAGAACATTGGTGCCGACAATGTTCTGCGCAGGCTCGCGCGCGAAAAGGATGGCCCTGGTGTACCGCAGGCGCTGTACCTGTTGACCCTCGATGCCATCAAACGCCGCCGCACCGACGACGCCGTATTCTACTATAACATCCTCCGGGAGGGTTACTCCTCGGCGGTCGGTCTCGATGCCCTGATCGAGCGCATGAAGGACCTATCATTGTCCGGCTCTCAGGGAAATGCCGCCGAGAAGCTGACAGGTACGTTTTACTCTGTGCAGGTGGGTGTGTTCAGCGTCGAGGCCAATTCCAGCAAACAAGCCGAACTCTTCGGCAAGTACGGTAGGAAAGTCGACGTCAAATCGAAGAAGATATCTCAGGCAAAGTACCACGTGGTCTATGTCGGCCGCTTTTCCGACTATGAAGCGGCCGCCCGGTTCAAGAGAAAACTGGAAGACGAGCACGGTGAAGTCTTCCAGGTCGTTGCCCGATGAGTTCGCTGGCAAGCAAAGCTTCATCCGATACCCCGCTGATGCGTCAGTACAACGCCATCAAGGAGAAGCATCCTGACAAGCTGCTTTTCTTCCGGATGGGGGATTTCTACGAGATGTTCGGTGACGACGCCGTCAAAGCCGCCCCCATTCTCGGCATTGCCCTGACGTCGCGGTCGCATGGTGACGGCGAGAGAATTCCCCTGGCCGGGGTGCCATACCATTCGGCCGAGAAGTACTTGGCCAGGCTTCTGGCTGACGGTCAGAAGGTGGTCATTGTCGAGCAGGTGGAAGACCCTAAGACGGCAACGGGTATTGTCAAACGGGAGATTGTGGAGATTCTCACTCCCGGGACGGCCACGATCGACAGCGGGGACGGCCTCGACGCTCCCCTGTACCTGGCGGCCATTTGCGACGGAGCCGGCAGGAAATCCGGCTTGGCGGTGCTGGACCTGTCAACCGGTTCCTTTGTGGTCGATGAAGGAGCCGCAGGCGAGATCGGGGAGCGGCTGAGGGTCATGGAGCCGTCCGAGATTCTATATCCATCAGACCAGGATGAGTCGGCGCTGAAGGACAGGCTCGGTCTGGCCAACGGCGGGCCGCAACTGACGGCGTTCGGCGGCTGGAACTTCGACGCCGGAACCGCCGAGCGGGAGCTCAATCAGCATTTCGGGACCTCCACGCTGGAGGGTTTCGGCGTCTGTGGGAGCCACCTGGCGGTAACCGCCGCCGGGGCCATTTTCCGGTACCTTCGGGAAAACCACCGCCACCGGCTGTCCCATATCAACAAGCTGACTCGGTTTGACAACGACGAGGTCATGCTGCTGGATCACAGCACCGTTCGCAACCTGGAGTTGACGGCAGGTATCGCCTCCGGCGGGCAGGAGAACTCGCTGTTCTCGGTGATAGACTGCACCCAAACGGCTGCCGGCGCTCGCCGTCTCAAAAGCAGCCTCATGCGACCGTTCAAGACAAAGGCCAGGATCGAACGCCGGCTTTCGAGTGTGGCCGAACTCACCCGGAATCGCGATCTGGCGGCTGCCCTGCGCGAGCGAATGAAGAACCTCCCCGACCTGGAGAAGCTGGCCGGAAGGCTGGGTATCGGTAAGCTCAACCCGCGCCAGATGGCCGCTGTCAAGGAGGTGCTGATCGCAGCCGCGCAGATGGCAACTCTGCTTCGGGATGCTCACAGCCCGCATCTCTCCGGGATCGGCCAGGCGCTCCCGGACTGCAGCC
>JAGLXI010000031.1 GCA_023132995.1 Candidatus Zixiibacteriota bacterium
GCTGCCGGTTCATTTCGATTGACGGCAGGTTTGTTTATGGGGATATTGCATCATTATGCTGCAAAAGGCGCTCGACAGCTTTCTGATATCCCTGGCCCGGGATCAGGGTCGGGCTGCCAAAACGATCGAATCATACCGCCGCGACCTGATCGGCTGGATATTGTTTCTTGAGAAGCAGTATACTGAGCTTCCCCACGCCACCAGGAATGATCCTTTGTTCCTGCGCCTGTATCTCCGCGAGCGGTCCGAGAACAATGTCTCCAACCGCTCGCTGGCCCGGTTCCTGTCGGCCCTGTCCAGCTTCCAGAGATACCTGTCGAGCCACGCGCAGTACCGGCCCTACCTTTTCGAGTTGCCCCGGATGAGATTCCAGGCCGGTATCCCGCGATTCATTCCCCAGGGAGAAGCTGTCTCGATGTTTGAGCATCGCAACGCCCGCAAGGACAAGCGAGGCTACTTCTACTGGCGGGATTTCCTGATGGTATCGTTGCTGTACGCCACCGGCGTCAGACGCGAGGAACTGGCCAATATCAGGCTATCCGATATCGATCGGGAGCAGGGATTGATGACAGTGACCGGCAAGGGGAACAAAATCCGGCTGGTGCCGGTGGGGGAACGTACGCTCGCGGATTTGCAGAAGTACCTCGAGCTCAGGTGCGATTTTGAGAAAGCTCAAGGCACGTCGTCGGAGGCGCTCTTTCTGAACCGGTACGGCCGACGGCTGACGGTGCGGTCGGTAGATCGTCTGGTCAAGGCCTTCGCCCGAATGGAAGGGGTTGACCTGACGCCCCACGCCCTGCGCCACTCGTTCGCCACCCATCTTCTGGAGAACGGTGCCGACCTGCTATTGATCAAGGAAATCCTGGGCCACTCGTCTCTTTCAACGACGCAGAAGTACACGCATGTAACGGCGGAGACGATGAAATCGGCCTACAAGAAAGCCCACCCGCGCTCGGGCTCGAACCAGTAAGGGGAAACCATGCAAACGCGCTCCACCACTATCCTGGGTATCATCCACAAAGGCAAAGCAGCCCTGGCTGGCGACGGCCAGGTGACATTCGATGAGACCATTCTAAAGACCAAGGCAGTCAAGATCCGCCGCATGCACGAGGGCAAGATACTGGCCGGATTCGCCGGAACAGCCGCCGATGCCCTGGCGCTCTACGAATTGCTGGAGAAAAAGATCGAGGAATACTCGGGCAACCTTCCCCGCGCCACCGTGGAACTGGCCAAAGAGTGGCGCACGGACAAGATGCTGCAAAAGTTGGAAGCTGTTATCGCCGTAACCGACAAGAAAAACATCTTTCTGGTCAGCGGGAACGGCGACGTCATTGAACCGGACGACGGCATCATCGCCATCGGATCGGGCGGTTCCTACGCGCTGGCCGCTGCCCGGGCCATGATTGCTGCCAACCCGAAACTCAGCGTGGATAAGATCGTCCGCACGGCTATGGAAATAGCCGCTGATATATGTATCTACACCAACAAGAACATCAAGGTAGAAGTCCTGAAATGAACAACAACTTTCCTACACCCAAAGAGGTGGTCGACCACCTGAACAAGCATATCATCGGGCAGGACAACGCCAAGAAAGCAGTCGGCATCGCTCTTCGCAACCGTTGGCGTCGCCAACAGGTCGACGAGGAACTGCGCGCCGAGATTATGCCCAATAACATCATCATGATCGGTCCCACCGGCGTCGGCAAGACCGAGATCGCCCGGCGGCTGTCTGAGATGGCCAGGGCGCCCTTTATCAAGGTCGAGGCGTCCAAGTTTACCGAGGTCGGATACGTGGGCCGCGATGTCGAGTCGATGGTTCGCGATCTCACCGACATTGCCGTGAACATGGTCAAGGTGGAGATGTCGAGGGAGCTGTCGCAGAAGGCAGACCACAACGCCGTCGAACGCGTGCTTGACCTGTTGCTGGCGCCGGCGCCGCGGGCGGCAGCGCCCGGGACGGAGACAAAAGACGCGGCGGCAACCGTGGCCAGGACCAGGGAAAAACTGCGCCACAAACTGCAGGAGGGTCAGCTTGATGATCGCGAGGTGGAACTGGAAGCGCCTGATCGCCAGTTCCCGGTAGTGGAGATATTCTCTCCCATGGGAATGGAGGAGTTGGGTGTCAACTTTCAGGAGATGTTCTCCGGGCTGATGCCGAAGAAAACGAAGCGGCGCAAGATGACCGTCAAAGAGGCCCACCGCTTCCTGATGCACGAAGAGCTGGACAAACTGATAAACATGGATGACGTCATTGCGCAGGCGCTTTACCGCGTGCAGGAATCGGGAATCATATTCATTGACGAGCTGGACAAGATCGTGGGTAACGGCAGCAAATCCGGTCCCGATGTCAGTCGCGAAGGTGTGCAACGTGATATCCTGCCGATCGTAGAGGGGTGCGGAGTGATGACCAAGTACGGCATGGTGCACACCGACCATATTCTGTTTGTGGCCGCCGGGGCGTTTCACGCCGCCAAGCCCTCGGACCTCATCCCGGAACTGCAGGGGCGCTTCCCGATAAGAGTGGAGCTTGATTCCCTGACCGCCGCCGATTTCGAACGCATCCTTATCGAACCCAAAGCAGCCCTGGTGATCCAGTACAAAGCCCTGCTCAAGGCCGAGGGCGTCAACCTGGAGTTTGCCCCGAAGGCTGTCAAGAAAATTGCCGAATATGCGGAGCGAGTAAATACCGAGGCCGAGAACATCGGCGCCCGTCGACTTCATACTGTTATGACTACCCTGCTGGAGGATCTCCTCTTTGAGCCTCCGGCGCGAAAGAAGCGCATCCGAATCACAGAGAAAATGGTCGAAGAGACCCTCTCGGAGATTGTCGAAAACGAGGACCTGAGTCGGTATATATTGTAGTGCGGCTGTGATCTGGCCTCAATAACGTGGACAATGAACGAAGGTTGTGCTGGAATGATCTCGGGAGGATTCGCGTGGGCGGCAGACCGGCGTTGCCGGTTTTTTGCGTGGGCAAAGCACCCCTCGCGTAGCGGCCAGGTCCAAACGAGTATGAACCTGCCACCCATCGTCATCCCCTACACCGAGTAGTTGTCATAGGTGCGGTTTAGACAGCCAGTGTCAGGCCCATAGGGGGCCTGATCTACAAGAGCTGACTGGATTCCGGGTCAAGCCCGGAATGACGAAGGTGTTGCGGTAGCCCTACACCGAGTAGACCTTGATATCTCCGATGAAGAGATTGGCGGCTATGTACAGCTTGCGCTCGGCCGCGTCGTAGTCGGGAGACTTGCTCTCAAGACTGTTGCCGAAACCGGATGCTCTCCGACCGGCGATCTCTATGTCTCCGATGAAATTCGAACAATGGGCGGTGTAGGCCAGCTCGGGGGGAATAAAGAGGCGCACGTCGCCGATGAATCCGGAGATGATCAGCCTGTTCAGTCCCGGCGACAGTATGGCCCCGCGCAGCTTCATCTCGACATCTCCAATGCCTATCGACAGCTCGGCGTTCTGCAGGCAGACTCTGTCGCAGTCAATAGACATGTCACCCAGGAACTTGCTGTAGCGGACCTTGCCTGTCCCGTCTGAATAGGGTCGTTCAGAAGTGAAGGCTCCGGAATCCGCTTCCGATTTCGGGGGAGCCATCGTCGCCTGCTCGTTGGCGAAGGTGTCGGCATTGGGTGTCTGCTGTACCCGGACATTGTTTTCGGAAGTGCCTGCCGCCTGGGACTGCAAACCACTGATGCTCATCTCAGCCCGAATCCGGTCTTCCTGATGTTTCTTGCGTATTATGAGCCAGACGCCGAGAGCAATAAGACCGAAGGGGATCAAAAGACGGATCAAATCACCGAATGAAAACCAGATCAAGTCGAAAGTGCGGCCGAGCAGAAACAGGCCTATGAGGACGAGTGCCAATCCGAATATGACCGTCTTCTTGTTCATACCGCTATGCCGCAAGCTCCTTCCTGAGGATTACATACGTAATATCCGCTGGTTGGTTGCCTGAGGTCAAGGATTTTACAGCTTAGCCACCGTTGCTTACCGCCGCAATAAAAAAGGGCTACCCCGAACGGGCAGCCCTTGAATCGGCAACAGGTGCAGATTAGAAATTGACCGTCATCATCGTGTAGAGCCAGAGGCGGGGATCCATATCCTGCACCCCGGCGAAAGCATCTTCTACAAAGAACATCGAACCACCGACCTCGATATGGATGCCGTGGACGCGAGTGGTAGCAACCTTTGCGTCCAGTTCCACTCCAACATCTTTGGTCACGGTTGTGTCGGCGAGGGGATTCACGTAGTCCGCCGCCGTGGAGAAGAAGTGGGCGTCGGCGTTGATCCACCAGCCATCGGCCGGTTCCATCTGGGCTCGAAACATCCAGTCAACCAACCCGGCGTCTTGGTAGGGTCGGTTCGCTACCGCAGTGGCGGTGAAGAAATTCATATAGCCCTGAAACTTGTGGCCGGCGAGGTAGAGGTTGTTGTACGCTTTGAAATCTCCGTCGCCAGGGTCATCGTCGCCGGAAGTGTAGTCGATTCCTGCGGCCAATCTGCCCGTGACCTGCCCTTCGAAGGAGTACCCGACCTCAGCGGTCAACATGCAGGCCTTGATACAGAGCTTGTCGTCATTGTCGGCAGTATCCGCCGGGGCCAGGCCTCGGGGTATGTTTCCGCCCTGGCGGACGGCATTCAGTATCACGTCGAACCTCTCGTACTCGTAGGTGAAGTAGGCTCCGACAATGGTCCGGTCAACGTTATTGACCAGCCAGTAGTTGCCACTGGTATCGGCGTCATACTCATAGAGGCCGAACAGGTCGAGATTGATATCCTTGATAGTGGCGTAAACTCCGGCGATGTCGAAATCAGCATTCTTCTTGGGGTTGTTGCGCTCCATGGCCTTCAGGCCGAAAGCGGTAATCTTGAACTCTGAATGGTCGAACCAACCCATGCTGCCTTCCCAGGACCGGCCGACCTGGCTCCAGCCGCAGGGGCTGAACACGCGTCCATTTCCGAACGCTAACTCGAACCGACCGGCTTTCATGCCTATTCCCTCGGCGAACAGGTTGTCGATGTGGAAGTAGGCCTGGTGAAGTTCGACACTCTTGCCGTCGTTGAGTTCACCTGAAGTACGGTTGCCGAACTGGTCAAACCCGCCCATCCGGCGGCTGTCCTGCAATTGGATAAAAACGCGCGTGTTGCCGTCAACGACTGCTTCTACGGCCAGCCTTGTTCGCAGGTCGGCGAAGTTTACCATTGATTGCGAGGTATCGAGATTCTTGTCGTCGATCTCCTCCCGCAGTCTGACCTGGCCCGAGAAGTTGATCTCCGTGTCCGCGGCAGCCGGGACGACGGCCACCAGTGCGATCGCCAGGATCAATAACCCCTTGATTAGACCTTTCACCTGATATCCTCCTTATTGCAGTAGTTGGTCATTTGCTGTCACATACCATAAAAGCCCGGAAAAGCCCGCGAAACAGCCATTCCGGGGTACAGTTACAATGAGGATAATAACAGGTGCCCAGAAGGCGCGCAAGCAAAAAACCGATAACATTTTCCGGTGTCCCGGTGGGGAATGGCTCCTTGACAAGGATAGTCGTATGACCTTAATTCAACAGATTTTTCTTGATGGACTACCGTGAACCCCTGCCAAAGGAGGAAATATGCCCCGTTCTTTGTGCCAAATCACCGACCTGACCACCGGCGAAGTGCTGAAGGTCCTTGATCTGTGCTCCCGGATGAAAAAGAAGGAGACGTCTCCCAGGCCGCTTGAGGGCAAATCCGTGGCGTGCATTTTCACCAAGGAATCCCTTCGGACACGGATTTCGTTTGAGGTCGGCATCAATGAGCTTGGTGGTCACGCCGTTTATGTGACCGGTCAGGAGATCAAATTGGGCCAGCGAGAGTCCGTGGCCGACGCCGCGCGTGTACTTTCGCGCTACGTGGCGATGATAATGATTCGCACCTTTGCCCAAGAGGACGTAGAGGAACTCGCCCG
>JAGLXI010000310.1 GCA_023132995.1 Candidatus Zixiibacteriota bacterium
AACATTAATTGTGAGTCAATTCGGATGGCTGTTTTGCACTGAAAAATGGTTGTCCAACGCAGAAATTGTGGTATATTGTTATTGATACAACCGGACTCGCGCTTGCGGGCGACAGCAAAGGAAAATCGACCTCTGCGGCAGCTTCGCCCCACTTCAAAATCACCGGGTGACCAATGGACGGGAGAACTCATATGAAGACCGTAGCAGAATCGAGGCGGGTAGTTGTCTGCCTGTCGGCATTGCTGATACTTATCATTGTGGCTGCCCCCGCCCTTCAGGCGCGGATAGCCACCGCGGATGAGATGGAAACCGTATGCCGAAACTGGGTCTCGTACATCGTGACCGAACGTGGCAAATGGGCTGAGTCGCCCGTGCCCGAATTTGGTGAAACGCGGATGCTGACAAAAGACGGACAGCTTCTGGCTCATTGCTTTGCAATCAAACCCATAGGCTACGTCGTAGTGCCGATTCTCAAGGAACTGCCGCCGATCAAGGCCTATTCCACGGAGTCCGACCTTGACGTATCAGCGACGGGTGGCGTGACGCAGCTTCTAAGAGATGTGCTTGCCGATCGTCTAAAGCGTTACGTCGATATCTACGGTGACCTTGAAGCTCAGCAACCGGTGCGGGCCGAGGTTCTGTACGATTCCCGGAACGGTCGGCAGTGGGACCGCTTCCTCGTCTCCCCCGAGGAGTTTGAGGAGACGCTTGTGAGCCGATCGCGCGCTCCTATGGATGTCGTGGGTCCCCTGCTTACTACTATATGGAACCAGTCCAGTCCGTATAACGACTACTGTCCAATGGGCGACGGTGGCCGCTGCGTTGTCGGTTGTGTCGCTACCGCCTTTTCTCAGATCATAGCCTATCACCAGTGGCCGCTGGAAGGTGACGGCAGCTATACCTATTGGTGGGACGGCGACTGGTCGTGCGAGGGCCAAACTCCGGGCGCCTTTCTGACGGCGAACTTCTACGATCCCTACGACTGGGACAATATCATTAACAGTTGTCCTTTTGGCTGTGAGCCGGAAGAAGAAGCAGCCATGGCTGAACTGTGCTACGAGGTTGGTGTGGCACTGGAAATGAGTTATGGAAACTGCGCCTCAGGCGCCTGGCCGGGAATAATGCTGACACACATGCCTACTTACTTCGGCTACTCTTGGGACATCGAGGAGCTGTACCGCTCTAACTACATGGCCGAGGAGTGGTTCAATATCATTGTGGACCAGATTGATCTGGGCCAGCCGATGGAGTATTGCATATACAGCCACTCCATTGTCTGCGACGGGTACAGCACCAACGACGACCTGATGCTGTACCACATTAACTACGGTTGGGGCGGCTCCCACAACTCCTGGTTTGCGCTGGACGGCATCCACTGTCCCTGGGAGGGGTGCGATCCGATGTGGGAAGATCTGATCAGGAATATCAAGCCCGACAAAGCAGCCGTCATCTATGCCGACACAACTATCGGCTGGGTCCCCTTTGACGTGAACTTCACCGGCTCCTCGGACCTGAGTGTTGACGCCTGGGCATGGGATTTCGGCGACGGCGGGAGTTCCGCCCTGCAATCGCCCGTTCACACCTATGAGACAGCCGGCTTCTTTGACGTCACGCTGCAGGTTACGGCGGGAACCGAAGTACGACAGAAGATCAAACCCGACTACATACTCTCCCTGGCGGATTCCCTGATCGGCGAGGATGCCTCGGGGCTGCCCGGCGGCATTGTTGAAGTTGTGGTCTACGCCTGCAATATGCTTCCGCTCAGCCAGATCAGGGTGCCGGTTCTCTATGCCGGTGACCTCGATCTCACCTACCAGTCATTCTCTACCGCCGGGTGCCGCACCGACACCTTCGATCTCAAACAACAAATTCAATACGTCCCCTCCAGCAAGAAGACGACCATCAAACTGCTGGCGTCGACTTCCGGCAGTGGTCCCGATCTTGAGCCCGGAACCGGTCCTGTGTTGAAGCTGTATTTCGAGGTTTCCGGGCAGGCCCTTCCCGACCAGAGCACCCTGATTGATCTGGGAGGCTATACGAACTACGCGCCGATGTTCTACTCCGACCGACTTGACTACGAGGTCCGTACCTCAGGCGCGATAGTGACCTACGGTGAACCCAGCGGCTGCGTGGGGATACGCGGCAATGTCGACAACGATCCGGACGACATAATAGATATCTCCGACCTGGTGTACCTGATTGACTACATGTTCCGCCAAGGTCCGGAACCGTCTTGCGCTGAAGAAGCCGATATCGATGGAAACGGCATCCAGGATATCTCCGACCTGGTCAGATTGGTCGACTACATGTTCAACGATGGCACGCCGCCCGCACCATGCTGAGGGCATTTCCCGAGGTAACAGCGGAAACACAGGGCTTGTTTTCCGCCCGTGGCCAGTCCTATTTGTGAATGTTGTGGAGA
>JAGLXI010000311.1 GCA_023132995.1 Candidatus Zixiibacteriota bacterium
GCGGTTTAGTCGGCATCGAACATTACTGCCGCCGCATCTCTTTCCGCCTCGTCGAGCCATAGCCTGCCGACCTGCCCGGCAGACGGTCATACCTTGATAGTCAGCCATCGGCCGCGCCGATAGTACAGGTAGAAGATGATCGTGCTGACGATCCCGGCTACCGTTATTGTCCACCAGATCGCTACCTGGTCAAAACTCAGAAGGCTCGTCAGCAGCAGGATCGGCCCCACTTCAAAAGCCCACGAATGGACGGCATTCATCACCATGGACGGGGTGTTAAGCCCCACTCCCATGTGGATCTCCTCGATCATCAGAAACGCTCCAATGAACGGAAAACTGACGGCAAGGATTCGCAGCATAGTCACGCCATAGCCGATGGTGACCGGGTTGTCAAAGAACATACCCATAATCCAGCGAGGGAAGACGAAAGATATGACGGCAAAGAAACACATTATACCCACGCCTAACCATACGGCCTGATCGGCTGTCTTCTTGGCCCGGTCCAGTTTGCCGCTGCCGATGTTGTGGCCGATCAACGACGACAGGCCCAGGCCGATTCCAACCAGCACCATGATGCCGAAGTGCGTGACCTGGTTTCCCACGCCGTAGGCTGCCACTACCTCGGTACCGAAAGCGGCGATCAGCGGCGTGATGATCAGGCGGGCGCTCGAAAACGACATCGACCCCAGCCAGGCCGGGAAGCCGATCTTGACAATTTTCCACATCGTGCCGATCGCTATCGGCGCTTTGCCCCTGAGGTGAAGTTTGACATTGGTGAAATTGCCGTAAAGAAGAAACAGACCGACCCCCAGGGTGATTGAATAGCTGATCACCGAGGCCACGGCGGCGCCTTCGATACCGAGTGCCGGAAAGCCGAAGTGCCCGAATATGAGTACTGGATCGAGGGCCATGTTCAGAGCGTTGGAGGACAGCATGAGATACATTGCCATATGCGGATTTGCAATGCCCCGCATAGCGGTGTACACGGAGTACGTCGCGTACATGATCCCCATCCCGAGAAACATGATGCGGCCGTACGCGATACCGTCGGCCAGCGCGGCCCCGCGGGCACCCATGAGCCAGAGCATTTCACCGGTCAGGAAGTACCCGATAATACCGAACAGGAAGCCGAAGAACAGCTTGAGAACGAGGGTTTCCTTAATTGCCTTTTCCGTCAGGTCGTACGCCTTTTCCCCGTACCGGCGGGAGATAATGGCGACCGAACCCGGCCCCACCAACTGGTTGAACGAGAAAAAGAGCCACAGGATGGTAGCGAAGAAGGTGATGGCCGCCACGCCGGACTCCCGGCCGGGGAGTTTTGAGACCCAGTACGTATCCACCAGCGAGTAAATGTTCTGGCTGAGAAAACCGAACATCGACGGCAGACCCATCCTCAGGATGGAGTTCATAATGGAGCCTTCGGTGTAGTCGGCGCGCTTTTTCTCCAAATTTTGGCTCACAGTGGTTCCTCTCGGACGGTCATAATACGACAATCAGGCATCCGGGGAAAGCCGTAATTCGGGGTAAACCCAACCACCACAGGGCTTGTGGCTTCCGAATACTGCGATCCGGGCGTTGTCATACTGTCGGGTCTCCATCAATTGGCCGTCGAGTTCGACCAAAGGTACAAGCCGGATGCGTCGCAAATAGCGTTTGCGGCCGTCGTACAAGGCCCGACGTGGACCCACGAGTCAGCGACCCCGTTGCACAATATCGTGTATCGTCTTGTGTTCCCGTCACTTACGGTGTGGCCCGCTTTGGCGATTCAGGCAATCGCAGGTTTCGGGTGGTACCTGCCCGAAATCCGGATAAATTATCCCGCCAGGATGGCCTTGACATTATCCGGGAACGGGTTATATTATTAGTGACAACAAGTTAGACCCCTCGTACCGTGTCGGTTGTTTCGGGCACTGCTATCGGCCCCGAGACTCACGTCGACCAGCCTCAGCGGCCTTGTATTTCCAGCTTGGATTCGAGGAATTGAGGAACACAACGTAGGCGCGGCGCTGTGCGAGATGCCGGACCGTCGCAGGGATGCGACCATCCGACTAGGAAAGGAGTAATCCTGATGTCAGAAATATTCGAGCTTGACCCCTCGAACGAACGAGGCTACTTCGCTATCCCCGGTTTGCAGCACAAGTACCGGGAGACGGTCTTGCTGTTTGTGGCCCAGGACTGCTTGCAGGTCTGTGCTTGGTGTTTCCGCAAGCGGCTGTTTAACGGCCAAGCCCTTGAGGACGATCAGATCGTCGATCCCGTCCAGGCGCTGGACTACCTGCGTTCGCACGAGGAGGTGCAAAGCGTTCTCCTGAGCGGAGGCGATGCTCTCATGGCAGACCCCGGACTCCTCAGGGAATTGTACGACGGAATCGCAAAACTCGATCATATTCACTCCCTTCGCATTGGAACACGGGCGCTTGTGCATGATCCCCATGCCTTCTCACATTTGATCCCGCGCCAGTATGCAAAGAAGCTATACGTCGTGCTTCATATTGTCAGACCGGAGGAAGTCACCCCACAACTTGTGGAGGTCCTGGAGTCACTTCATCATTGTAGTGTCCCTGTTCAGACGCCGCTTTTAGCGGGAATCAACGCTGAACCCGATCTGCTGGCCGAGCTATGGTACAAGTTGACGGTGGCCGGCATGCAACCCTATTATATATTCCAGTGTCGCCCGGCCAGAGGCAACGAGCGCTTTGCTCTAACCTTTAGAGAAGGTCACGACGTATTCTCCGGCGCACAGTCCCAGTCTACCGGGGTTATCAAGACCGCCCGATATGTGATGTCCAATCGCTCCGGCAAATGGGAGGTAATTGGAATCGATCACAATGAGGCCGTCCTGCGCTGTCACCAGGGGATTTCACCGGAGATGATCGGCACAATACGGCGAGCCAGCGCTCACGCCGTCTGGTGGGATCTGCCCAAGGATGATCCCCTGATCGACGCCATTCCGATCTGGAGACAGGCTGCGTCCGACGAGTAACGACCGGCAGAGCCAGAACAGGGGAGTCGGCACAACCTAAGGTTGATGCCGACAGGATTTGGCTTTGGTATCCAAATACGGAAACGGCGGACTACCGGCAAGTGGGCACCAGGCTGTAGTTAAACACATAATCCACGAGAAACATCAGATCGGAAATGTCCAGGCCGATGGCGTCACCGCCCGGCTCCTGAGCCGTCGTTGCTGGTTTTTACCCGGTTCGGCCGGGCGAGCATTCGTGCCAGGCCTGCCGGGTTTCCGTTGCGACCCAGTGGCAGGACCGTCTCAGAAGCAGGTTGCCGGTTCGTGGCCGCCGTTGAACATGTAATCTACTAAATAGACCAGGTCGGCGATGTCGATCGGTTCAACGTCACTGGCGTCGACATCCCCTTCGTCAAAGCACTCCGGTTCAGGGCCGCTGTTGAACATGTAGTCCACCAAGTAGACCAGGTCGGCAATGTCGATCGGCAGGACACCGCTGTGATCCACGTCTCCGCGAATCACACAGCAACCGGTATAGCTCACGGCTGCGTCTATCACCGCCGCCTGGTAATCAGCCAGGAAACCGTAGAACATCGGCAGCCTCTCGTTGAGCCCGGAAGTATAGCCGCCAAGTATCAGTATGGTCTCGTCGCCATAGGCAGGTGTACCCTCGATATGGAAGTACAGTTTGATAACCGGACCGGAGCCGGGATCGAGGTCGGGCGCGGTACCGTATAGACTCGTCGTCAGGGAAAAGAACATCTTCTTGCTGGCGGGTACATACTGAAACAGTGTCTGCTCCTCGAAATAATCGGTGCGGCAACCAACCGTCGAAAATGAATCATCGTATTGGAAATCAATATCACCCGAATACAGAATCGGGATCGTCATCTTCGTCAGCGGGATAGTGTTTATTCCTTCGATAACTATCTCTACGTCGGTCATCCCCGGTTCGAAACGAATCGTGTCACCTACCAGCGTATCGGCCAGAGCCACCACATAGCTCGTCTTGACACGGCTGTGACCCTGGCCGCCGGAAGTGACCTGAAGGCCGACATCGTGGGCTCCGCCGTAATTGTAAGTGTAATCCGGGGACTGGACATCCGCCGTACCGCCGTCACCGAAATCCCAGGACCAATCGTCGACCGCCAGTTCCGAACCGCCCTCGAAGTGCACGAGCAAAGGCGTCCAGCCGACACGGGTGTCAGCCGTGAACATCACCGACTTGTCAGGCTCGATTCCCTTGATCAGACACTCCTCAAAGATACTGCATCCCTCCCAGGGGCAGTAGAGATCGTCCACCGTGTACCACATGGTATGGCCATCGTCCCAACCGTAGTTAAAGTGATACTGATTGTAACCGGCGTTGTCGCTCCAGCCGTCGCAGACAATACTGTGTCTGTATATCGCATACTGCATCGGCCTCCCGGCATTGATCTCGTCCTTAATCAGGTTGAACCACTGGGTGGAGGTCAGGCTGACACGATACACTACTTCCGTCTGATCTTTGTAGACAAAGTACATGGGAAACACCGCGGCGGCGTCTGTCATATAGGCGCCGGAACCATCGGGGCCATACTGCATGTTGAGAGCGACTCCCACCTCGTAGTTCAACTCGGCCAGCGCTGCCTCTTCGGCCGCATCGCAACCGATATGGCAGTGATCGGGGATATTGTCCCAGTCGTATGAATCCCAGAAATCGGCCGAGAGGACTTTTCCCCCTTCGCTCCAAGAGTAACCGTGGCTGCCGGTTCCCTCAGTGGGCCATCGCCAGAAGGCCATGATCTGCGCCGCTGCTGTGGCCACGCAGCCGGCCGGCGTGCCTGGTGGACAATAGTCATTGTAGGGAGACCACTGGTGCCATGAAATGGCGCCGAGCAGAGGCCCCACCGCGTCGCGCGAGCCCACCGTCCCCCTGGCTGACATAGCGGTGAACTCCGCCGGACTTGCCGAGAAGACATCCCACGACTCGCGGTTAGCTCGGCCGTATAGCACCTCTCCCTGTAGCGGTTGCGAGGCCTCCAGGCCCCCGTACACCTCTATGTAGAGCGAAACCCGATCCTGAAGGACCTGCCGCAGAAGCAGCGCCATTCCGTCGGCGGCTTGAATATCCAGATTCGACTCGTCCGAGTAAGCTTTCACAGACGGCAACTCTTTGAGCACCGGCACCAAAACGAAGCCGACCGGATCGACGGAGTAGCATCGAGCCAGGAGCGTACCGTCGACAATCACATCCTCAGCGTCTGCGATCGTCGGAGAGGCTTCCCCCGCCCACGCGCCTGTTGCAGCCACAGTGTGGGTGAGCCAGTTGGCACAGACGTTGCGCATCTCGTCGGAAGTAGCCAGTTCGGCGCGGGCGACCGTCGCCGCGAGAATGACCAGTAGTCCAGCCGGAAAAACCAATCGGGTCAGAACGTGTTTCGCCACAATCACTGTTGTCATTTCATATCTCCTGTATCCCGTCGTCAAAGCCGTTACTGCAAGAACAGTAGTTTGCACTAACTCAGAGGGCCCACCTGCTCAGTCAGGCAAGCTGAACGCGCGGAAGGAACGTCTGCCGCGCTGGGGGAAATATATTTCTTCCAGCCGTCAACAGGTCCTCAGAAGCAGGGCGGCGGCGGTTCTCCCCCGTTGAACATATAATCGACCAGATGAACCAAATCCGCAACATCAATCGGATCGCTGCCGTCGCCATTGATGTCCGATTCCTCATGACAGGCACAGGCAGGTCCGCTGTTGTACATGTAGTCCACCAGGTAAACAAGATCCGATATGGTAATCAACTCCTCCGGATCGCCGTCCATGTTGCCGCGAATCCCATCGCAGCAAGTAGTATATGCTACCCGTCCGTCGACCACCCGCGCCTCGTATTCCATCATGGCGCCTTTGAATATCGGACGGCGCTCCACCAGCCCGGAGGTATACCCACTCAGTATTATCGGCGTCTCCTGATTGTATGAAGGCATGCTTTCGACATGAAACCAGAGCTTCAGAAGGTCGCCAGAGCCCGGCTCAAGGTCGGGAGAAGAACCGGCCAATGAGGTGATCAGGCTGAAGTACATCTTCTTGCTGGAGGGAACATATTGAATCTGCGTCTGTTCCTCGAAATAGTCCGTCCGGCAGCCGGTGGTTGTGAACGAATCGAAGGCGAGTTCAATATCGCCCGAATACAACACGGGTATCGCGATCTGTCGGAGCGGAATGGTAGTGATCGCCGAAATCACCACTTCCACGTCACGCTCCGGATCATACTGTAGGTCGACTCCCCGAAGCGTATCGGCCAGCGCGGCGATGTATTGATCCCTGGTTCGGGAGCGTATATCCCCACCGGCGTCAATTTGAATCGTGACATCGTACAGCCCCCGCTCATCGTAAACGTGGCTGGGTGACTGGACATGCGCCGAATCGCCGTCGCCGAAATCCCACGTCCAGGTGTCCACCTCAAGCCCCGACATGCCGGTGAAGGTGACCTCAAAAGGAGCCCAGTCGACTCTCGTGTCAGCCTCAAACGAGGCTCCCCCGATGTAGTCCACGTAGGAGCCGGCGTAGCCTATCCGCGAGCAGAAGTATTCGATACGCATGTACCCGCCTTCGCCCCACCCGGCGCTCCAGGAATTGCGCATGATCCAGACGCCGTTTTCACCCTGGCTGTCATCCCAGCCGACCAGGACAACGGCGTGATTGATGTTGTCGGCGGAGCAGGCGTTGAAGATACCGCCGTTATAAGCCTGCATAGCGGAGTTGGCCGTCACGCATACCGAGATCGGACCATAGTCCACTATCGCCTGCTTCAGGGAATTGATGCCGGGCACGCCTGACTGCGACCCGATATACGCCCAGGAGTCTATGAGGTAGTCATGCGGATAGGGGCAGTAGCAAGGGATGTCGATGGCGACATAGGGCAGGTACTCCTCTAACACGGCGCCCACGCCGCCACAGGGATCGGGTCGCCACTGATGATAGTCATGGGCCAGCCAGCCGCCGTCGCAGCCCCAACCACTAGTATTGCAACTCACGAGATATTGTTCCGACAGATCAACCGTGGCGCCGTCCCGAATCAGGATGTTGCATTCGAGCGCCCCCACCGTTGAGAATGCCCAGCAACTCCCGCACCCGCCCTGATTCTTGACCGGCGTGCACCCGCCCTGTGCGCGCCAGTCGAAGGAAACCGGCAGGGTTCTTGTCGGTGCGCATGGGTCGAAGTTTCCCGTCTCGCGCCAGTTCTGGGGTTCACTTAACCCGCACAATTCCGTCAGCGAATACTGCGTGGCCGGATTCTCGCTCACGGTGAATGTCCAGCCCTTCTCTGCGCCTCTCTCCTTGAGAGCTGTAATGTCCTCGCCGGTCAACTGACCGGACACCGAGCCGCAGAATACGACGATCAAAACAGCAATAATCGCTACACTCCTAAACATGTGGCCTCCAGAAAATTGGGTATGAGTCTCGATCAGTCATCAACCGGCAAGTACGCGCTAAGAAATATCCGACAATCGTCTAACTCATTATAAGATATTTGATTATTCTTGCGTGTCAACCATAAACTGTCGCTACCAACGGGCAAACAAGTGGTCTGTCGTCCGGCACACCTCACGGAGTTGTCGGCGCATACGCTGCGCTGTACAAGTAAACCACGATCCCCTGTTCGGGGCGACGGAGCCCGCACCGGCAAAGATGGCTCCATCAAAAGGCTTACTGATCAATGGCCAAGCGCACAGTTTTGAAACTGTAATATCCCTGGGTTCGCGGCCCGGCCAAAGAAGCTGACAATCTGTAGCACCGTAGGTTGGCTACCGCAGTGAGCGGAGCGAACAAAGCCAGGTGCCCCACAGCTTGCTGTGGGATCGGCAAGCCGGCACTCACCCACGGTAATTCGCCCGCGATTGGAATCTGTTACCGCAAAGTGATAATGTC
>JAGLXI010000312.1 GCA_023132995.1 Candidatus Zixiibacteriota bacterium
AACCACACCGGCGCGCACAAGATCAACAATACCGTCGGCCAGGTACTGCTGGCGCGGCGCATGGGGAAAAAGCGGGTGATTGCCGAGACCGGCGCCGGTCAGCATGGCCTGGCGACGGCCACGGTTTGCGCGCGGTTCGGGCTGGACTGCGTAGTGTATATGGGCACCGTGGACATAAGGCGACAGGCCACGAATGTGGACAAGATGCGCCTCTTAGGAGCGGAAGTCGTGCCGGTGGAATCTGGGTCGAAAACGCTCAAGGACGCCACCAGCCAGGCGCTGCGCGACTGGGTAACCAACGTGCGCACGACTTTCTACATAATTGGATCCGCTGTCGGGCCGCACCCGTACCCGATGTTGGTGCGGGATTTTCAGTCGGTCATCGGTCGGGAGACAAAGAGGCAGTGCCGCAAGGCGTTCGGAGGGCTGCCGCATGCCATAATTGCCTGCGTGGGCGGCGGGTCGAATGCACTCGGCATTTTCGGCCCGTTCATCAAGGAACGGCGCGTGAAACTGTACGGTGTGGAAGCGGGCGGCTATGGCTTGCGTTCCGGCCAACATGCGGCCACGCTGGCGCGAGGAAAACCGGGCGTCCTTCACGGATCATACAGCTACCTGATATATGACTTCGACGGCCAGGTGATCCTGCCGCACTCAATCTCGGCCGGTTTGGATTATCCCGGGGTCGGGCCGGAACTCTCATATCTGAAAGACACCGATCGTGTCGTCTTCGGCAACGTCACTGACAAGGAGGCGGTGCGGGCATTCAAGCTGGTTTCGCGCTTAGAGGGAATCATCCCGGCCCTTGAATCGGCCCACGCCATAGCCTACATAGCGAAGGAGCGCTCCCGCTTCAAGAGACGCAGCAACGTCGTCATCTGTCTTTCAGGCCGGGGAGACAAGGATATGGGTATCCTCGCCGACTGGGGAAGGCTATAGCCATGAACCGGATCGCATCGACGGTCGGCAGCCTCGGTAAGCGCAAGCTGCTGGTTCCGTTTTTCACCGCCGGGTACCCGGATTTTCGCAGTTCGCTCGAATTGGTGAGAGTGGCGCGCGACTGCGGCGCTGACATAGTGGAACTGGGTGTCCCGTTCTCCGATCCTCTTGCCGACGGGCCGGAAATCCAGCACTCATCGAAAGTAGCCCTGGACAACGGCGCACACTTAGGGAAGATACTACAGGGAGTACAAACGCTGCGGCAGACTGTCGACCTTCCCTTGATCCTCATGGGTTACTACAACCCGATGCTTGTGTATGGTCCCTCGAGGCTTCTTAACAGAGCGCGCAGATGCGGCGTCGACGGTTTCATTATCCCAGACCTGCCGGTGGAAGACGGTGCATCGTTTGCCGAGGCAGCACGCGCCCGTGGCCTTTCGCTCGTTTTCCTCGTGGCGCCGACATCAACCGCGGAGCGGATCGCTCTTATCGACAGTCGTTCGTGCGACCTGGTTTACGCGGTCACGGTCACCGGAGTCACCGGCACCGGCAAGAAGTTCGGTGCCGGGACCGACCGTTACCTGAGACACCTGCGAGACAATCTCTCCAAGCCGTTCGTGGCCGGGTTCGGTGTTTCTTCGCCGGAGACAGCCGCGCGACTGTGCCGTTTCGCTGATGGCGTTGTGATCGGTTCGGCCCTGGTGAAAATCATTCGCGGGGCAAAGAACAAACCGGCTCTCTTCAGGCAGGTCGGCAGGTTTCTTAGCACTGTGCGAAAAGCCATCTGACGCTTCACCGTCGAGAACATAGAGGCTGTAAACCAGAAACCGGCCAGGGTCAACTTGGGCGTCTGCCACTCAACCCGGTAGCAATACCTTGCCGGTTGGAGTCCGGCCCCCAGCACTTTCAGGCCGAGACAAGACAGTCACTCAGAGATTACCAAAAAACGCCGCGCACAAGAGAAGGCCGCCCGAGGGGTGTGACGGCCTTCGTGAAAACGGAGGGAATTAAAAGACAGGGGCTTTATCTGCTAACTTGCTTCCGCGAACTCGCCGAGAAACTCCCTGATCGTTTTGGCGCCGGCGGTGTCCGGATAAGAAGCCATCTCAAGAGGAACCATCTGGTCGACGAATCGGTCAGCTTGCTCGGTCAATATCGACCTGACAGTGTCGCGCAGCCTGCGAGCGGCCAGTTCCGCCCCCTGCCGCGGAGTCTCAGGCAAGAGAAGAACCAGCTTGTGGCATCCAACCACAGCCGCATTGTCGATCTCGCGGATACCCGCCCTGACCCGAACGAAAATGGTCTCGATCAGGCGACGACTCTCGTCACCCAACAAAGCATCCACAAAAGCGAGATCAAGCACGATCAGAGAAACAAAGATGCGATACCGTTCCGCTCGCTTCAACTCAAGATCAACGCTTTTGACAAACGGTTTTCCATTACCCATGTTCATGGTCGATCATTTCCCGGTTGTCACAAAGTCAATGCTGCTAACTACATTTGTTCACTGAATGCACAGCAACAAACGTTCCGCCACACTGCCCTCGATCCTGCTCAGGGAAGAATCCTCTGCAGCCTCGATATAGATGGTTACAGCACAAGGTAAAGCAACATCGCACAACCGGTTGCGTTCTCAGCCGCCCGCCTGCATGCATGACCGGCACACAGCAACAGCGGGACTTGTCTCTGCAATAAGTTGCGCAATAATTGCACAGCCGGTCATGGGGTTTGGGATGTCGGGGCTGGTTTCCGGTGTTTACTT
>JAGLXI010000313.1 GCA_023132995.1 Candidatus Zixiibacteriota bacterium
ATAGCAAAGAATTTTATTGAACCGGGATTTGTTAAGCTTCTACCTCACTCTACAAATTTCAGGAACTTTATGCCTGACTATATTGGTTATGCATGGTCTGTCATTCTTGTATTAGCGATCCTATTAATATGGTATCTCTTTGTTAAATGGAATGAAAGAACCGGAAAGTTTAGTGCATACTAATCTGAATCATACATGCTTACACAAATAGTTTCATTTACGTGGAGGTATTTAGCCATAAGCGGACATTTGGTTTTTGTCCCTACTAAAACAAGAAAGGAACGGAAATGAAAAAAGTTATTATTAATTTTGTATTGCTTTTCGCAGTACTTGTTTTGGTCGCTGGTTGTGAAGGTCAGTTTGATAATGCCGAGCAACTAGTAAAGGCGGCTAAGGCTAACACAACAGAGATATCAGTCGAGGATTTCAAAAACATCATAGGGGATGAAGAATATACATTGATTGATGTCCGTACAGCGGAGGAATTTGTGGCCGGCCGTATTCCGGGCGCTATTAATATCCCTCGTGGTTTACTGGAGTTTGAAATCACAAAGAATTATCCGGATATAAATACCAATATCATTCTCTATTGCAAAAAGGGTAGCCGTGCGTCTCTGGCTGCCAGATCCTTGGGTCAACTCAAGTATAAACATGTAAGGTCCGTTGCCGGTGGCTGGAACGCATGGGCCGAAGTTGCTCCTGTACCAAAAAAGTATCAGATGCCTGAAGAAATTAAACAGATGGTTATGGTTTCAAAGAAAGGGCTAACAGAAATCACACCTGCGGATCTGAATGCATTGATGAAAGAGAAATCCAATTTCGTTATAGTTGATGTTCGCGAACCCAAAGAATTCAAAGCCAGTAACATTCCCGGCTCAGTCAATATCCCACGTGGCCTGCTTGAATTCCAGATCACAAAGAAATATCCTAATAAGACAACCAACATAATACTATACTGCAAAACCGGTGGTCGTGCTGCTTTGGCTGCTGAAAGTCTTAAAGATATTAAATATAAGAAGATAAAGTCACTTGCAGGCGGCTGGGAAGCATGGTCAAAAGTTGCCGCTACTCCGGTCCCTGAGGTTAAAGCTGTTGTCGGTAACGCGAAGAAGGGTATCACTGAAATCTCGGTGGATGATTTCAAATCAATGGTAAAAGAGGAAAAAGATTTTGTGTTGATTGATGTAAGACAAGCAGCTGAATATGCAGCAGGTTATATCCCCAATGCCATTAACATTCCTCGTGGTTTACTTGAGTTCAAAATCTTGGGAATTGAAAAAGATAAGGACAAAACCGTAGTTATTTATTGCAAGAAAGGTGGTCGTGCTGCACTGGCTGCCGAGAGCCTGGTAAAACGTCTTGAATACAAGAATGTTAAATCCATCGAGGGTGGCTTTTTGGCATATACATCAGACCCCGGAAATCCGGTATCTAAACCAATCCAAGAAAAGAAGACAGGGAAGGAACCCGAATCAGCACCAAAGGTCGCTCTCAGTAGCGGTTGCGGTGGTTAACGCCGGTGTATGTCATCAAATCAACCAGGTAACGTTCTACAACTGGCGTAAGCAAGTATGGCGAAATGACAGTTCCGGACGCTCTTCATCTCAAAGAGCTTGAGATAGATGCGCTCAAGGATGTTCTGTCAGAAAACCGGTAGCGCTCTCCCAAAGTGTGAAGCGTTACAGCAAGCGACCGGACCACAATAATCAATTGCGTCAGGCTCTGACAGCGATGGCGATAGCTCACCCGCGAGTGAGCTATCGCCAGTATGTATTCACCATAATCTGTCCCGTTTTCTCTAATCAGGCAAGCGTATTTGTGCTAATTCGGAATTGGATTGACTGGCCGAACTGCTGAACCTATATTCCAAGACATAAAGAGGCAGCAGATGCCATTAGAGAACTCAAGATGCGCATGTTAACAGTTAGCACTTCAAGGAACCTAAACTGATGAAAGCATTAATCACGGGAATCACAGGACAGGACGGTTCATACCTGGCCGAGTTTCTGCTCGATAAGGGGTACGAAGTGCTTGGTATGGTACGGCGGTCTTCCACCGAGTCGTTCGAGCGAATCAACCATATCAAGGATCGGCTCACTCTTGTCCAGGCGGATCTGCTGGACCAGCTTTCCATTATCAGATTGATCGAGGAAAATCACCCCGATGAGGTCTACAATCTGGCTTCTCAGTCGTTCGTGCCAACCAGTTGGGCGCAGCCGGTTCTGACTGGCGAGTTCAATGCCTTGGGCGTCACCAAAATGTTAGAGGCTATTCGGCTGGTCGACAGTTCCATCAAGTTCTACCAGGCGTCGTCCTCGGAGATGTTCGGCCGAGTGGCGGAGGTACCGCAGACTGAGAAAACCCCCTTCTACCCGCGCTCACCGTATGGCGTGGCCAAGGTCTACGGTCATTGGATCACGGTCAACTACCGCGAGAGCTACGGCATTCCAGCCTGCTCCGGTATTCTGTTCAACCACGAATCGCCTCGCCGGGGGCTGGAGTTCGTGACGCGCAAGATCACCAACGGCGTGGCCCGCATCAAGTCAGGTCTTTCCGACAAGTTGGCGCTGGGCAATCTCGACGCCAAACGCGACTGGGGATTCGCCGGCGACTACGTGCGGGCAATGTGGCTGATGTTACAGTGCGACCCGATGGAAGATCTCGTCATCGCCACTGGCCGGACGCATTCGGTCAAAGATTTCGTTCGCGCCGCCTTTGCCCGGGTTGACCTCGATTACAAGAACTACGTGGTGACCGATCCTAAGTACGTCCGGCCCGCCGAGGTGGACCTCCTGCTCGGAGATGCAAGTCGGGCCGCCAATGTACTGGGGTGGAAGCCGTCCGTTAGTTTCGAGGAACTGGTGCACATAATGGTCGACGCCGACATGGAGCGACTCTCTTCCGAACGACCCACGTAAAGGACAAACCGTGCCTATAAAGAAGGCAACCGTATTCATAACCGGTATCGCCGGGTTTGCGGGGTCTTACCTGGCCGAGGAACTACTCGCCACCGGGTACCGGGTCGTCGGCGCCGTTCACCCCAAAGAATCCACCGCGAACATAGCCGGTCTCAGAGGCGAGGTGGATATTGTCCGGCTGGACATACAAAACCCCTCGCGATGCCGGCAGGTTCTTCTTAAGGCGAAACCGGATTACGTCTGTCACCTGGCCGCGATTGCCTCGGTGTGGCGCTCGTTTGAAATGGAACGCACTGTCTACCGGGTCAATTTCGAGGGGACATTGAACATGCTTGAGGCTACCCTTGAAACCGACCGCTTGCGGCGGTTTCTGTTCGTAAGTTCGGCCGATTGCTATGGCGTGTTCACGCCCCGGAACAAGACTCTCACCGAGGAGCAGCCGCTGAACCCGGTTTCTCCCTACGCTCTTTCCAAAGCGGTGGCCGAGCAGGCCTGCCGGTACTACGCCCAGCATTACCGGCTCCCCATCGTTACCGCCCGCCCCTTTGCGCACAGCGGCCCCCGCCAGAGCGCCGATTTCGTAATCCCCTCGTTTACCAGACAGATAGCCACGATTGAGGCCGGTCGGTCCCACCCGGTGATGGCAGTCGGGAATCTGACTGCAAAGAGAGATCTATCCGACGTGCGCGATATCGTGCGCGGCTACCGGCTGCTTATTGAAAAAGGCCGGCCGGGCCGTGTGTACCAGTTGTGTTCGGGCCGGGCGGTGACGATCCAGACCGTGTTGAACTCGCTGCTCAGGCTCTCGTCGCGCAATATCAAAGTCAGGGTGGATCGCTCGCGTTTGCGCAAAATTGACATACCGATTCAGAGAGGGGACAACTCCCGCGCTGTTCAAGAACTGGGCTACCATGCCCGATATAAACTCAGGACGACGCTTAAAGATACGTTGGATTTCTGGAGAAAGAAAACCAACTCGTAGATTCGACGCCTTCAACCGGAGATACTCGAGATGGCAAAGAAAAAGACCCGAGAAGGGAAGGTCATGCAGGAACTTATCGGCAGGATCAAGGACCGTAGCGCCAAGGTGGGTGTGGTCGGCCTGGGGTATGTCGGTCTGCCATTGTCTGTAGAACTCGCCCGGGTCGGGTTCAAAGTGACCGGTTTCGACATATCACAACCCAAAATCAAGTTGCTCAATTCCGGGAAATCGTATATTGATGACGTTCCCGACGCTCATGTCGCTGAGATGGTGGACTCGGGGTACTTCAAGGCAACCGATGACAACAAGCTGCTGGCCAAAATGGACGCCATCTCCATCTGTGTCCCCACACCGTTATCCAAGACCAAGGACCCCGATGTGAGCTATATTCTGGCAGCCGTCGATGAGGTCCAGAAGCAGTTGAAGTCGGGGACGTTGGTGGTTCTCGAATCGACGACCTACCCCGGTACGACCGAAGACCTGATTCTGCCCCGGCTGGAGGTGAGCGGGATGAAAGCCGGGACTGATTTCTTCCTGGCCTTTTCACCGGAACGGGTCGACCCGGGTAACCCGATCTTCACCACCAAGAACACACCGCGGGTGGTGGGAGGCATCACTCCCGCCTGCACGCAGGTAGCCAAGACCTTCTACGAGCAGACTATCCCTCAAATCCACGCGGTATCTTCGACGCAAGCCGCCGAGATGGTCAAGCTGCTGGAAAACACGTTCCGGTCGGTCAATATCGGCCTGGTCAACGAGGTAGCCGTTATGTGCGACCGCCTGAATCTCGATGTCTGGGAGATTATCGACGCCGCCGCTTCCAAGCCGTTCGGTTTCATGCCGTTCTATCCCGGCCCCGGTCTTGGAGGACACTGCATTCCCATCGACCCGCACTACCTGTCGTGGAAACTGAAATCACTCAACTACTACGCCCGGTTCATCGAACTGGCCGGAGAAATCAACAGCCAGATGCCGGAGTACGTGGTGGACCGCATAGGACAATTGCTGAACCGACGCTTCGCCAAGTCGATCAACAAGTCGTCAATCCTGGTGCTGGGCGTGGCGTACAAACCGGACATCAAGGACACACGCGAATCGCCGGCCCTGGACGTCATCAAGCTCCTGGAAAATAAAGGGGCCAGAATACAATACAACGATCCGTTTATCCCCGAAATTGACTGGAACGGTTCCATGCGCAAGTCGGTCAAACTGACCGCGGCGCTGGTCAGGAAAACCGACCTCACGGTAATACTGACCCACCACTCCGCGTACGACTACCAGTGGATAGTGGACCAGTCCCGGGCCGTGTTTGACGCCCGCAACGCCACCAAGGGCGTCAAGAAAAACCGCAACAAGATAGTGCTGCTCTAATAGGTTGTTGAAAAAGTCTCTTGTCCTACCAGGGAAGCCGGCGGATTTGTCATAAGCGCGGTGTGGGGCATCCCTACCCGATACCTGCCGACAGGTAACGAGGAAGCCGTCAGGCAGAGACACCTGGTAGCACCAGCATCAATGCTTCGGCGGTTAGCTACTGTGACTTTTTCAACAAACCCAAGCAGATGGGCCACCCGGCCTTCGTCCTACTTCTTGCCAAAGGAGTTGTGCGCATAGCGCAAAAAAACCGGCAACGCCGGGCTGTCACCCACGGAATTGAGTAACGTTGTCACTCTTTTGTATTCTGTCTCGAGTTTTGAAGCAGCCTGCCGGGATCAGGAATCTGCTGCTGATACCAGCGTGACACGGTGATGATGACCGTTACGCCATCAGCGTCGCAACCGGCAGCAGTGGCGTCGGCATGGATGGTAGTGTGTCAAAAACCGCCGTCGGCCTCGATCTCAGACATGAGGTCCTCCCCGACTTCGAGTTGGTCATAGCCGTACTCGACAGACCGGTAGAGAACCAGGAGTGATATACGTCGGTTGCGGGCGTCGAGCGGATTGTCCTCGATCATCGGAAATCTGTCAGCGTAGCCTCGGACTTCGCGCACCTGTCCATCTGCGAGACCGGATACCTCCATCAGTTGACGAGCCGCGTTAGCCCGGTCGGTGGACAGTTCCCAGTTGGTGTAGTCCCTGCCGCCGGTGAAAGAGGCGTCGGTGTGGCCCTCGATTACCAGGCGGTTGTCGATTCGCCCTAATTCGCGGGCGATCGTTATAAGGATTATGGCGCTTTTCTGCAGGAGTTTGGCCGAGCCGGGCTCATAGAAAGCCGGGGAGTTCTCCGACTCGTTGAGCACTATTCGCAACCCCTCCGCCGTCAACTTCAGCCTGATATTCTTCTTCAGCCGGTGGAAAGCCTCATGCTTCTGAAGCTCCTGCAGGATGGCTTTGGCCGCCGAACTCATTTGTTGTTTCTCTACATCCGAGGGGCCGCTGGCGCCTTCGTCAGACTTCTGGCTCTTGCGCCCCATTGAGGGATGTTCGGAGGGTATGACCGAAGATGAACCGTCCAGAACTCCGGCGCCTCCAGACTGGCGGCCGGCGGCTGCACGCCGCATGTAGTTGCCCGGATCCTGAAAGAAGCCGGCCACCGCCTCCCGCACCTCGGGTTTCTGACCAACCAGCCACATGACCAGGAAAAAGGCCATCATGGCCGTCATGAAATCGGCAAAGGCGACTTTCCAGGAACCGCCATGGTGGGCTGCGTGGCCTCCCTTGACCTTTTTTACGATTATCGGTTGTTGCTGATCCGAGCCGTTGGCCATAAGACCCTACTTCTTCTTGGAGGCGTTGCAGGCTTCTTCAAGCTCCAGAAAACCCGGCCGGACTTCTGAGGCCAGGGCCCGCCGGGCGAACTCCACGGCAATAACGCCGGCTACGCCCTTGTTAAATGCCAGCAGTGCGTGTTTCATGCAGGCTACATACTGAGTCTTGTCTTCCACGCGGCGCTTAAGGCTGGCTGCCAAGGGGCCCACAAATCCGTAACAGGCCAGGATTCCCAGGAAAGTGCCGACCAGGGCAGCGGCGACGTTATGGCCGATTTCCTCCGGAGGGCCGTTGATGTGAGCCATCGTTATTACAATCCCTAAGACAGCGGCCACGATACCAAGACCCGGCAGCGAGTCGGCAGTGTTGTTCAGGGCGGTTGGGGGAGCCATCTCCTCCTCGTGCAAAGCCTCGATATCGCTGTCCATCAAGTCCTCAAGATCGTGAGGTTGCACGGCGCCGGAAATAATAACCCGCATCGTATCAGCAAAAAAGGCGATGGCTTCGTGGTTGCTCAGGAACTTGGGGTAGCGCTGAAGGATTTCGCTTTCTTCCGGGTGCTCGATATGGTTTTCCAGTCCAACCAGGCCATCGCGGCGGGCAACGTTGAATATCTCAAACATCATGACCAGCAGATCGAGGAAGTCCTTCTTGACGTATCCTCCTCCCTTGAGAACGCCCATAATCTGCGCGATCATGGCCTTGAGCGTCCCCATCGGGGTCGAAATAAGCAGTGCTCCGATAGCTGCCCCGCCGATAATCAGCACCTCGTTGGGTTGGTTGAGCGCCAGTATCTTACCACCGTGCCACATGTAGCCACCCAGCACGGAACCAATTACAACCGCCGCTCCGATGAGAGCAAACATCTCCCGCCTTCTCCAGGAATACCTGTAATTACGTCATTACTGCAATCAACCTACTGTTATGTGTTTTCGACATCTTGGCGGTAAACCTGAATGTCCCTGAGGTGGTGAAGAACCGTTTTAGGGCGGCAGACAGGCATCCGGCTGGTTCAGGGCTGCCACGG
>JAGLXI010000314.1 GCA_023132995.1 Candidatus Zixiibacteriota bacterium
TGGTCGAAGTCCATGGCATATCCTGTCTCCTTCTCTCTGAAAACAAAATATACCAAAAGTGTAAACCATGTCATGATACACTCTGTAAAGTATCTCATGATACCATACACCTCAGGGCGTCTGCCGCCCACAGTCTTCATTAGGGCGGTCTGTCCACCCGGCGGGTCTACATTATGATGACCAACTTGCCAATCTGAACGCGGCCGCTCTGAAGGTCCTCGACGCTCCAGTAGTACAGTCCCGAAACCACCCTCTGCGTGTTGCGGGTAATCAGGTCCCATTGTGCCTGGGTCGCCGTGCCATCGCCGGGTTGTTTGTCGTGCCTGATTTCACGCACCAGGTCGCCGTCGATGGTGTAAATGCGTATGGTGCACCGGGGCGGTACGTTTGCGAAATGGATGGCGCGAACCCTGTCGGGGGGACGGACAATTTCGGTCCTGCCTTCCAGGCCGCGCTCGCGATAATCGGCGTTTCCGCGGTAGGGATTGGGATAGACGAATACGCTGAGGTTGTCACGTTGCACTTCATCACAGGAACTGAGCGCGTAGACATTCTGCATACCAAGCGTGACCGATGATTCCAACGACTCCAACCCGGACTCGGGGGAACCGTAGTCGAAGGCGGTCACATTGACCCAGTAGGGGACGGTAGGCAGCAGATCGTCAATGGTGAATTCGTACTCGAAATACTTCAGGTAGCCGTCCTCGGTCAGTTCCTCGGGTCGGGCCGAATCCGGACACAGGCTGGTGGGGTAAGGGTGATGCGGGTATATCTTGCCGATGGGGGTGGTGACGCCGAACACCGACGCATTGAAATCCTGAGCTTCGAAGTAGAACTGGGAATCGGGATAGAGCGGGTGTTCGTAGGGTCGATTTCTCGTGAAATCCAACGGCTGAAAACTCTCGTCGTTACATGACTCGCCATAGAGGCATCTGAGTTCCTCGAGAGTGAACGGTGTCTCCTGCAGTTCATACTCGATTCGCCTATCGTTCCAGACGAACTTGTTGTAGTCCTTACGGTCGTAGGAAGCCACCAGGGTGAAGCTGGAGGCCCGATCGTCTCGGGCCAGGTACACCCGATATCCCTCAAAGTCGAACTCCCGCGAGAAGACGTCTCGTGTGGTCTCGGAGCGCTGTCCGTTAAACCGTATCGTCAGACTTCCAACACTCCGGTCGATCCAGAAGTCGGGAGGCGGCGGGGGAGAGGCTCCCCGGAAATCCGGTACGCCGTCGCCCTCGTAGTAGTATGTATCGCAGACGGTGTAGTTCCAGCCGGTGTCAACCCGCAGCGGGGACTCAGAGAGGGTGTCCAGGATGATCAGTGAATCGGTGCAACAGATTCTCATTTTCCCGTAATACCCGTTGCCATCGGTATCGACACCGGGGTTGTCGTATATCCACGAGGCCCACTGACTGTTCTGGGCCAGGTCGGAGAAGTCTGTGTTCTGGTAGTACTCGTTGGGTGCATAGGGGAGGTTGGAGACGTTGTCGTTGTCCCCGTGAAAGTCTTCGCCTCCCACATACGCGAATGACACCGGCAGGGTCTGATCCGGACGGATATGGAAGGGGCCGAAAGAAATGAGATACCTGGTGTCGTAACCATCGGCGAAATCGGCGGCCATTTCCTGGTTAGGGTACTGCCACAGGGTGTCGTCGGGCTGGATGATGGCGGTGCGTATCTGGTCGTAGTCGAATTCCTGATTGCGCATGACGTAGTACTTGTTGACGTCACCTTCCGGGGTGCCCAGGCCGCCGGTGCCGAAATCACGGAACTGCTCGGCCAATCGTCCCACGAAAGGCCTTTCACGGGGGCCGAAACACAGTGTGGGGTTCATGTTGCCGATCCACCAGTTGAAACTGACGTCCAGCGAATCTGACGGTGTGCGCACAATCCGGGTGGCGGTTACGGCCGGACAGGGATGAGGCTGACCGTCTTCGAACATCCGATTAAAGTCGCCGTCGTTATCCGCTATCCAGGCAGTGAAGACAGTATCCACATAATCGCAAGCACCGTACCGAGATGGATAACGGTAAAGGAATCCGCAAATATCGTCGGCAAAGCCCCCGGTGGCGGTGCAGTCGAAACAAACATCGGCGTCGACGTATATCCCCATGTAGACGTCGTTCAGATTCCGGGTTCCGATATTCCTGATCTTGTAGTCGAACAGAACGAAATCCTCCGCATACGAATACGACCAGGCATAGGAGGCCTGCGTAATCTCAATATGCAGGGGCATGTGGGGCCGCCCGAACACGTCAGCCCGAACCCCTTCGGTGAAGGTATCCGTGTAGACGGCAATGTAGTCTTCTTCCGATACTGCGCCGTCAAACTCCGGCTTGGTGGGATCGGTAATGGAGCGGTACACGATCTCCCCGAAGGGTTCCTCGTCCGGGTACATCTCGGCTCCGCCACCCCACCCGTCCGCACCAACGGAGACAAGGGTGTCGCGCCCGATCACGGCGCCGATCCAGAAGGCAGCGCCGTACAGATACTCCATGTCGGAGTTCTTCGGGTATTCGCAGGACGGCACTTGTTCGCCGGTAAACCAGTCGAAATTCGGACCGTGGTGGTAATTGTTACCGAAACTCCCATTGTTGGCGACACCCAGCTCGATTTGCCCCACGCGGTGGGCCACCAGGCAATGAACAGGAGATGCGGCTGCCTGGCCCGCTCGAGCGGACCTTATCGGGGCGGCATCCGGGGCCATTCTGGCGGAAACGGCGGCGGTGAGAACCAGGCAGCCTACCGCCGCGGCGACGATCCGGATCGTCCTCTTATTCAGTATAAACATAGGCGCGGTATTCGCTGTTTATGTATTCCTCAGCTTTTTATTAGGACGTAGACAGGGCGCAAACGTTGTATGGTTCCTCAGGTCAGGATCGCTTCGGGAAACCGTTTGCCACTTGTGGGCCGTCCTCCGCTCAGTCACCGGATAGGTCTCGTTTCACATCCTGCCAGATCTCCTCCAGTTGGTTCAAGGAGAAATCGGGGAACCGTTTGCCCGAAGCGACAACCTTTTCTTCCAGCTTATCGAATCTCATCTTGAACTTCTTGAGAGCGCCTTTGAGGGCCTGTTCCGGGTCGATACCGAACTTGCGGGCCAGCGATGCCGTGGCGAAAAGCAGGTCCCCGATTTCGTCGGCCAGTCGTTCGCTGTCATTTGTTTCCGTCGCCGATTTGACCTCGCGTAGTTCCTCGTCCAGTTTGTCGATCACATCGTCGGCTTTTTGCCAGTCAAAACCAACACCGGCGGCCTTTTCTCCCATCCGGAAAGCCATATTGAGGGCGGGCATTGACTCCGGCAGGCCCGAGAGGACCGATTTCTTTTCACCGGATTCGATCTTGAGCCGTTCCCACTGGTCGCGGACCTGCTGTGGGTTTAGCTGCTCCGGCTTTCCGAAAACGTGGGGATGACGGGCGATCAGTTTTTCCGCGATTGATTCTACGGCGTCATCGACCCCAAAAGCGCCACTCTCCTGAGCCAGTTGGGCATGAAAAACGATCTGGCAGAGCAGATCGCCAAGCTCTTCGCAGAGGGCGCGGCTGTCTCCGGCTTCCACGGCTTCGACTACCTCGTAGGCCTCCTCGATCAGGTATGGAAGCAGGCTTTTATGGGTCTGCTTGCGATCCCAGGCGCAGCCGTCCTCGGAGCGCAGGATAGCCATTATAAGCTTCAGCCGTTCCCAGGCGGGGAGCTTTTTGTCGAGAACACGACTTCTTGAATCCTGCATAATTGACGATAATACCACATGTTAGCCGTTATGCCAACTCCTTTTGAACAGTCA
>JAGLXI010000315.1 GCA_023132995.1 Candidatus Zixiibacteriota bacterium
ATCCGGGAAGGCGCAGCAAAAAGCCACTTGCCGCCCGGGGGATAGAAGCTGGAGTCGATCACGATCGTCCCCGGTTCCGAAAACATCAGATCCATCGACAGCTTCTTCTCGATCTTGTGCGGAAGATACTGCATCTTGACACACAGCCCGCCGAATCCCACTGTGTCGGGTAACACGCCGTCCCAATTGCATCCAGTAGTGATAACGCCGTTGAGATCCCAAATCGACTGGTCATCCCAGCCGTTGTAGGCCTTGATGTCTCCGGCCTCGTTGAGCCCCCCGGAGCTGTCCGACAAGTGGACAACCTTCTTGATGTCGGGCGACGTCAGCCTGAATCCCATAGTGAAGCCGGTGAAGACGGTATCGTTGACCAGGTAGACGTCAAATGACACCTTCTCGCCCGCCTTGATTGTGCTGTCATTGACGGCCCCCGGCCCGGACAGCTTCAGGCTCACCGAAGTAGACATTGCCGATCCGGCGGTGAAAGCCAGAAGAGCAACAATGACCAACAGCATCTTAGATCCGCGCATACACCTCTCCTGAGAACTAATAAACGAAATACCATTTCACTTCAAATATATGGACAATCACGTCGCCAGATTATACGAGGCCCACAATGGGTTGTCAAACGAAATAATCCTCTTCGCTTCGCTGCGAAATCAGGGGCAGACCGGGGGTCTGCCGCCCACGGAACAACCGCGTCAGGAGCGCAGGGCGCCTATACTACAGACCCACCTACTGCTTTTTCTGCTTCGCCTTGAACATGGCGGCGGGTGGCAGGTTCAAACTCGTTTGGACCTGGCCGCAAAAAACACCCGCCCCAAACAAGGTTTGAGACGGCCACCCTACGGTCCCCACCTACTGCTTTTTCTGCTTCGCCTTGAGCATTGCGGTCTTCGCCTTGATGAACTCGCGGGCCTCTTCAGAGATTTCCGCTGTCTCCAGCCAACCTTCAATCTCGTCAGACGTCCACTTAACCTCGAACTCTTCTTCCAGAATCCGGTCAAGCTCCGCTTCAGTGGCTGAAGTGCTCTTGTTCAGCAGCTTCTCGGCAATACACTTGAGGTACAGTGAAGTGGCTTTCTCTTCACTGCTCTTGGACAAGTCTAATGCTCTTGACGCCAGCCGCAGTGCATCATCGTAATGGTCGATCTGAATCTTGACTTCCGCAGAATTCCCAAGCGCTGGTATGTATTCTGGGTCAATCTCCAGCGCCTTATCGTAGGCCTTTAGCGCCTCGTCGTAACGTTCCAGCTTGCCGAGAGTGGCGCCGCGGTTGACGTAAGCAGTAGCACTCCCAGGGCCAGCCTCAATAGCTTTGTCGTAGTCCTTCAGCGCCTCTTTAGAACGACCTAGCTTGGTGAGTGACGCGCCGCGGTTGCTGTAAGCGACCTCATTCTTGGGGTCAAGCTCAATCGCTTTGTCGTAGTCCTTCAGCGCCTCTTCGTACCGCTCCAATTCGTCAAGAGCATAGCCGCGGTTGTTGTAGCTCCAATAGTGGCTCGGATCGAGCTTGATGGATTTAGTGTAGAATCTGATGGCTTCTTCCGAGTTGCCGCGCTGATTTGCCTCATATCCCAGCAGAAACCAGTCCATGGTAGTGTATTGATCCTTCGTCTTTGTTTGAGCAAGTTTCTCCACGTACTCTGAGATTTCGCCGATCACGACGGCATCTTCAGGCTTGTCGCGGTCGACTGCACCGGCACTGATCTTTCCGAAGAGTTCTTTGGCTTCCCGTTCGAATTCCCGCCGTTGCTTCTCAGCTTTGGCGGTCTCCTCCGCGATCAACTCGGCAGCCCGCCCCTTGAAATCCGTGAGACTTTCCTCAAAGACTGTGTCCGCCATTTTCTCAATTCGGTCTTTTGCCCAACCCTTTACTGTTTTGTACCCGATCAAGCCCAACAGAGTCAGCAGAAACACCGCTACGCCAGCGTAGATATCCAGCCGGTGCTCAAGGGCCTCGGTTCGAACCCTCATTTCGTTTTGGATGCCTTCGACTTGAATCTGTGTCTTCTCGGCGTGCTGTTTTACCCGCTCTTCAAGGACCTGGATGGCGATATTATCGTTGCGTGCGTCTGTCGTGTCCGGTGCTGCATAAGCAACGGACGACAGCAGCAAGAGTATGATCATAACCGGCAACAGTGTTATGCGATGTATCATATTGTGTTCGGACCACACCGGGTGGTGCTCTCCCATTGTTCGTGTTTCTCTGGACTGCCGGGCCAAAGGGTAGTACACGGCGCGTGCGGTGTCAATGGAAAAGCGAGCTCTCCGACGGGTGGCAGGTTCAAACTCGTTTGGACCTGACCGCAAAAAACACCCCCAAACAAGTTTGCAGGCAAGCCTGTCTTTTGCGCTTCGCGCGTGGCGGGTCCGAAGACGGACCCACCCTACTGCTTTTTTTGTTTCGCCTTGAACATGGCGGCGGGTGGCAGGTTCAAACTCGTTTGGACCTGACCGCAAAAAACACCCGCCCCAAACAAGGTTTGCAGGCAAGCCTGTCTTTTGTGCGCGCGCGGTGTCAATGGAAAAGCGTGATCTCTACGTGCCAGGCAGATGTTCACATCTGTCCGGATCATGGCGGCGCAGGCACGATCAGATCGCCACAAAAAGTCGAAGTTTTTGCTCGTTGCCAAAGAAAGCATATCCTAACTTGTGGTGATGACGCAACAGTTATTCGGCGGGCATGATACCGGTCTCACGCCCAACGGGCGCCGCACTGGTTTGGACTTATGGATGAATTAACCTACTTACGCGACCTGGTGGTGATCCTTGGCTTTGGCGTGCTCATTGTAGCGGTATTCCATAGATTCAAACTACCGTCCGTTGCGGGTTTCATCCTGGCAGGGACATTCGTCGGACCACAGGGTCTCGGCCTGGTCAACGATATTCACCAGGTTGAAGTTCTGGCAGAGATCGGCGTTGCCCTCCTGCTGTTCAGCATCGGATTGGAACTCTCGCTGGACAGACTTCGACGCCTGTGGAAGCTGATATTGATGGGAGGTCTTCTACAGGTCGGCCTGAGCATTCTGGTTGCTTTCCTTGTTTCCAGGCTCTTTGGCCTGCCGGGCAACACTGCTATATTTATCGGTTTCCTTGTCGCTTTGTCAAGCACCGCCATCGTCCTGAGGGGGTTGCAACGACGTGGTGAAGTAGACGCTCCCCATGGGCGCTTTACACTGGGGATACTTGTTTTTCAGGATTTCGCCGTTGTGCCGATGATGCTGGCTATTCCCATGCTGAGCGATCCGGGAGCTTTCGACCAGAGCGTACTCGGTTCGATGGCGCGCTCGGTAGCCATTGTCATTGGAGTATTTCTTGCGGCTTACCTGATCGTTCCCCGCGTTCTGCGCCTTGTCACCATGACCCGACAACGACAACTGTTCATTCTTACCGTGTTTCTTATCTGTATCGGGACGGCATGGCTCATAACAAGCTCGGGCGCCTCTTTCGCCATTGGCGCCTTCCTGGCGGGATTGGTGGTTGCGGGAAGTGAGTATCGTCACCAGGCGCTGGCGGATTTGTTGTCGTTTAGGGAAGTGTTTGCCAGTCTGTTCTTTGTATCGATAGGTATGTTGCTCGCCCCGCTGATTTTCATTGAGAACATCATCCCGATCATGCTCCTTCTGGCGGCCATAATGATCGGGAAAGCTGTCATTGTTTTTGCCACCGCGTTTGTGCTGCGCCTGCCTCTGCGGGTGTGTCTGCTGGCGGCAGTGGCCCTGGCACAGGTCGGCGAGTTTTCTTTTGTTCTTTCATACGCTGCCAAGGGAACCGGCTTGATTGATGTATCACTTGAAAGCAATCTGATATCAGCGGCGATTCTTTCCATGTTCCTGACTCCCTTCGCCATATCCTTCGGTTCTCAGCTTGCCGCCGGAGTGGGCAAATTACACCGGCTTACGCACCTGCTCGAAGTTCCCACCGCCGAAGATGCCGCTGGAGTCGTTCGTACCATGAGTGATCACGTAATCATCGGTGGGTATGGTTTCGCCGGCAGGGAACTCGCCCAAGCTCTTATCAAGTGCGAAATCCCCCTTGTGATCGTGGACCTGAATGTGGAGAACGTGAGAAAGGCCGCTCGAGAAACCGGTGATGCGTATTTCGGTGATGTCACCAGCCATGAAGTCCTTGAGAAACTGGAGGTGGCGCGGGCCAAGGAGTTGGTGCTGTTGATCAATGACCCCGGTGCGGCGGAGCATGCCGTAAGAGTTGCCCGAAAGCTTGCCCCTGATCTGTTTATCCTGGTTCGAACGCATTACCTGCTCGACATTGAATCCCTCCTTGCCGTCGGCGCAGACGAGGTAATAGCAGCCGAGCGGGAAGCCGCTGTGGAAGTCACATCCTTTCTGCTCAGCAGGCGTCAGGTAGACTCACAGTTGATTGTCGCGCAGTGTTGCCGAATCCGTGGTCAGAGCGAAGAGGAATCAGGATGAGCGGATCAAGAGGGAGTTCCACAAGACAGATAACCGCCGCATGAGATTCTTAACGGTCACCACCCGTCAGTTACATGGGGGCAGCAGCGTCCCGCCGAACATGTAGCGGATCAGGCCAACCAGGTCGGAGATATCGATAATCGGTGCTCCATCGACGTTGGTATCCGCCTCCTCTGTGCAGGGAGGTGCCGGCCCCCTGTCAAACATGTATTCGACCAGGTACACCAGGTCGGCGATATCGACGCCCCCCGAGTGATTGATGTCACCTCGCTCCTCGCAGCAGGAGGCCCAAATCGAGACAGAGACAATACAGGCGTCTTCTTCCATGCAAATCGAGAAGCAGTCCGGGTCCAGAATACCGCTCACACAGACCCGGTCGCCGACCGTGAAGCCGCCGTAGTTGTCCAGCAGATACAGGCCACCAAGGTCGGTCAGAAACAGCACACACTCGGCTCCCTGGACAATCCGGCCGCAGCCGTGGAATTGGATCCCGCACTCTGAGATTGTATAGTCTATCAGGCAGCCGTCGCCCTGCATACAGAACGTGATGCACGCCGGGTCTACCGCTCCGACAACTCGAACCCGGTCGCCGATACCGAAACCGCCGAGATCTCCTATCAGGTAGCTGCCGTGGTGATCGGTCACGAACAGCACACACCCGGCCTCAACGCCTTGCTGCAGGTAGCCGCAGTCGTCAATCTGCGTGTACTGGGTGTCTGCTGTTCCACCCGAAAAGAGCAGTGTCACTGCGATCAGTGCCGGGAATGCATATCTCACAACAACCTCCTTGTGTGTACTCTGAAAGAACTATTTGCCAATGTATTCTTCTCTGCGGACTCTCACCCCGTTGCCGGAAGCGAACGGATCGCCACCGCCCATGCCTGCCAAAATATAGGGGAAGGTCTGCTTTTATGCAATCGTTTTCGCGGGAACGCCGCGTTGCCTCATTGAAGAATG
>JAGLXI010000316.1 GCA_023132995.1 Candidatus Zixiibacteriota bacterium
ACTCCCGGTGCCCCTATCCCGATTATCGACGGTCTCACTTTATTGTTCGCCTCCTTCTTCAGTTCCACACAACGAACACATATCAGCAATCGCCTCATTGATTACCAGCCGGTTTTCGGTTATACATTGTACTTATGCTGCTGACCTGGATTGGCTTTCTGGTATCGCTGGCCGGGATCCTGATAATATCGAGGAAGAACCTGGCCGCGGGATTGATCAGCGGGGCGCTGATTCTCGGTCTGTTCACGCTGCCGGTACAGAGCGTCCTCAGGCAGGCCATAGATACTGTCAGTGACCCCTCGATTATCCTGCTGGCTATCGCTATGGGCCTGATACCGGTACTGGGCGGGACCATGAAGGAAAGCGGCCAGATCGATTCCCTGGTCAACAACGTCCGCTTGAGCAGGAGATACATGCTGCCCTTTTCGGCAGCCCTGATGGGCCTGTTGCCGATGCCCGGCGGGGCGCTTCTGTCCGCCCCAATCGTCGAGAGAGCCGGTGAAGGCGTAAGCGACGAACTGAAGGCCGTCATCAACAACTGGTTTCGCCACCTGTTTATCCTGATCTACCCCCTGTGCTCGGCCCTGATTGTCTCGGCCGAAATCGCCGGCCTGGACGTCTACCAGGCCATCGTCTACCTTTTACCCGCTTTCTTCTTCGCCCTGGCTTTGGGGTACATCTTTTTCCTGCGACACGTTAACGGTCATCCCAACCGCGCGCAGGCATTCTCTTGGGCGGGTCTGGCGATTCCGGTGGTTATCATTCTCTGTGCACCCCTGATCGATTTCAGTCTGAAGAGACTGCTATCACTGGGATCGCTTGCTACGTTGGCAGGTGTCAGCAGCGGCCTTCTGCTCTCGATTGGCCTTTCCAAGCGAAAGCTCTACTTGTGGCGGATCATGACCGGCATGAGATCGTGGAACTTCTCGCTCATCATTGTCGGTATGTTTCTGTACCTGCACATCTTCCAGCAGTCGGATGCTCGCAGCCTGATCGCCACGCTGCCGCTGCCGCCGCTCATGTTGGCTGTCTGCGCCGGTTGCCTATTGGGTTTTGTGACCGGCCGGGTGCAACTCCCGGCGTCGATCATCCTGCCGGTCTACTTGGCCTCGGTGTCGTCGGTTGAGCCAGAGGTGTTTGCCCTGATCTATGTGTCGATCTTTTTCGGATACATCATATCCCCGGTCCACCCCTGCTTAGTAGTGACCTGCCAGTACTTCCATGTTCCCATCAGGCGCATGCTCGTTGGGTTGGCGGCGCCGACACTGCTGGTGGTATTGGTCGTATTAGTGCTGGCCTGGGTTTTGGGTTGATTCTGCAACGGTGCCGTCAACCGAGCCATCGACCAAGCTACCCCAGTTTGAAGGGCATTCCCATCAGGGGCCAGATGAACCTGACAAAAGCCGCCAGAACCAGCAGTAGCATAACACTGGCCGGGACGCCCGCCTTGAAGAACTCGCCGCTGGTGAACTGCCTGCTCTCGTATGCGATAGCGTTGGGCGCGGCGCCAATGATCAACAGGAAGGGCATACCGGCCACTACCAGCGAGGCAAAGAGCACCACGTCCGGGGTCACCCCCAGGTACGGCGCTATCTTCAGGGCCACGGGCAGGGAAATGGCAATGGCCGCCACGTTCATGATAAGGTTCGTCATCATCAGCACGAAAAAGGCCATTCCCAGAACGAAGATGAAGGGGCCGGCGTTCTCGATAAACCCCACGAACTGGATTGCCAGCCAGCTTGCGGCCTGTGTGTCCCACAGGCAGAACCCGATGCTCATAGCCCCGCCGAAAAGCAGCACGATGTTCCACGGTATTTGTTCGAGATCCTCGATGTTCAGGATTTTCAGGAGGAAGAACAGCACTGTGGTAACAAGAAGTATGGCACTCTTATGGAACTGTTCGAAAACCGGTATGAACGAGCGCAGACTGAGAACCAGAATAGCCGTGAAAACGATACCGAGGGTCAGCATTTCCGTCCTGCTGATCGGGCCCAGGGTGGCGTTGAGGGCGCGCACCTTCTCTTTCAGGCCCGGTATCGTTTTCTGCTCCGGCGGGTATATCACCATGAAGAAGACCCAGAACAGTATCACCATGGTCATCCCGACCGGGAACATGAACTTGGACAGTTCGAAAAAGCCGATCTCACGACCGGTGATGTTGTAAAAGAACTCGATAGCCACGGCTCCGCGAGCGGCTCCCAGCAGTGTAATAATTGAACCGGCTCCGGCAACAAACGCCATCCCGATGAAAAGCCCCTTGCCGAACCGGGTTGGCTTGCCAGGTTCACCGTAGAGAGCATAAATGGTCATCACCAGCGGATATATAGCCGCAGCCACAGCGGTGTGGACCATTATGAGGGTTAACGACGCGGTCATGATGAAACAGCCCAGATAGATGAGACTGGTGCGCTCACCGACAAGCAGAAGCATCCGGTAGGCCATCCGCTTGGTCAGACCGCTCTTGGAAAACGCCATCCCGATTACCACCGAGCCTATAATAAACCAGACCGAGGGATCCATGAAATCGCCAAAAGCGACCTTGGCCGGCCGGATGAGAAACAACACTTGAACCACCCCGATGGTTATACTGGTCACGCCGATGGGCACGACTTCAAAGACCCACCAGATGGCCGCCAGTAGAAACAGCGCCAGCGTCGCTTTGCCTTCCTGGGTAAGGGGGAAGTGTTTGCCTTCAGGATCGACCGCGTCCGGCCAGGCGGACGAGAAATAGACGATAGAGAACAGCCCAAGACCAAGGAAGATAAACGCCAGCCGCTTCCAGTCGATGCGACTGATGAGTCGCGCCAAGCGGATTTCCTCCTGCCGTGTAGGGAGCCCGCCTCCTGCTTCCGCGCGCAAGAGTCTCACGGCATATTCCTCACCGGCCGTCTCCGGAATATGTTCGGTTCGCGGGTGAAAGCAGCAGCCAGACGCGCTCGGCGGGATTTGGCCTCCCGGCGGCGATCTGCCGCAGGCTGAACCGGGAAACCGGGGAGAAGTGCTTTTCAGAGGGGACCGTTACGTTCAAGACACGGCTGGTCGTCATGGTCTGCTTGTGACTACGAAGAACATCCGGCCCAGCCGGAACCAATAGTCAAACCTCCACTCGTTCGCCGGGACACTGTGAAAACCCCTCGGCATTCTCCCCCCCCTTCCACTCACGTTGCGAAGCAGCGG
>JAGLXI010000317.1 GCA_023132995.1 Candidatus Zixiibacteriota bacterium
CGAGCGGCGTTGTTGCTACCGTCTCGCGTTACTCTTTGCAGGAAGGCTTCGTAGCTGCCGTAGGTCCCGCCTCCGGACGTCCCGCCGTTGTCGGCCGTATGGAAGAACCACATGCCATCGCCGATCTGCTGCCGATCGGTTGGACTGTCCGATGGAAACTCGGCGAAGGCTGCCGCAGCTCCCTCCGATGGGATGAGCGTTCCGGCGAGGTTGGCGACGACTTCAAAACCGGTGAATCCGCCCGAGGGATCAATGACCTTAGCCTGAAAGCCGTCGGTGATCTGGTAGTTGTCATCGCCCGAGAAATTGGTCTGGTTAGCCAGGACCGTATCCCACAAGGTAACGTTGATCAGGTGCCAGACAGCGCCTAAGCCCACGACGCTGTCGATCTCGACCCGATATTCGTGTCCCGTCAGGGCGTTATGATCGACTATGTGGACTTCCACCGCAGCCTGCGACTCACCGATCTCGCTGACCGGGAGCTTTGTGTAGACCCATAAGGTGTCGTCACCCGCTTCGTCAGCCGCCCACACCGTCTGCTGGATCTCGATGCCGAGCGGGAGAGTCCCCCCGGCGCGATTCTGATGCTGACTTGCATTGGCGTCATTGAAGACCGTCCACAGCATCTGATCCCCCACCATCGCCGGCTGCCCGGATGTATCGACCGGAGCGCCCTGGCCGACCGGCCAGTTGAGGTAGTCGTCGTTCGGATTATCGGCGAGGCTGTCCCGGTACAGTTTGTAGACCTTGAACGACGGGTTGTCCGGCTGGTGGGCGCCTTCAAGCATCGGGCCTGGGACATACTCGTCGGAGTATTCTGCTACAGCCACTCTTGTATCGTTGTTCACCTTGCCGCCTATCCAGATTCCGGCGGCATACAGAGGCGAGGCGTCAAGAATGCCGTTCTGGATGTCCTCGATAGAGACATACGGGTAGTACGTTCCGGCGGAACGACCGAGGACACTGTTCTGATCGTAGCTGAAACTGCCATGGTTGGTCACGAACATCAGGATCTTGTTGGCGTTGACGTAGGTCTCATTGTCCCAGATTTGGCTGTCATCTCCGGAAACAGACTGAGTGACGTCCAGCGGCTCCACGGCATAGGAAGTGGCAGCCAGCAACAGCAGCATCGCGACAATAACTCTCAAGTGTGATTGCTTCATGATATTTCCTCTTAACTGACGGATTTCAGATTCAGTATCGCTTGACCAAGACCGCCACCTGCCGCCTGCAACATATACCAGGTTTAATCTGGTGGGACCTTTTCGGATTAGTCCTTATGCTTTTCTCCCAATATACTCATAAGGGCCGGACTGTCAACGGGAAAGCCTGCCATAATGCCTGATTAGCTCTGGGCGTGGGGGAAAGGAACCCGACTGCGCAATTGCTCCCCTGTTGGTCTTGACTGTGCACCTCCAAATCGGTAGCTTGGCCGTCAGTTGCTATGGCAGTTATAGACAGACAACTCATCCTGGCCTTCTCACTCACCGTATTGGTTCGGTTGGTTTTTCATCTACTGACCGGGTTCACCTACGATGACGCCTTTATCACTTTCCGTTACGCGGAGAACATCGCTGCCGGACACGGCTTCGTGTACAATGTGGGGGAGAGGGTGCTGGGCACGACCACGCCGTTGTTCACGCTGATTCTGTCGGCTGTGGCGCTGGCAGGAATCCCGATCAAACAGGCTGCCCTGGTGATCGGCCTTGCGGCAACCGGCTTCACGGCGGCGATTATTCACAAGTTCGCCCTGTCTCTTGGCTTTGATCGGTGGGCGTTCGTGCCGGTTACTTTGTACGTCTTGTTTCCTCGCCTGTTCGCGCCTGATACCGGGGGGATGGAGACGGCGCTGTTTACGCTGTTAGTCACCGCTTCGTTTTACTGCCAGCACCGACGTTTTCCCATTCATGCTGTGGCGCTGGCGGCCCTGGCCTCGGTCACGCGTCCGGAGGGTTTTCTGCTGTTGGGCCTGCTGGTTGCCTGGAATGTTTTCAAGGACACCAGAAGGATCGCTGCCTATCTTCTGATTCCGGTTCTCATAAGTGGCCCCTGGTTAGTGTTTGCAGCGATCTATTTCGGATCGCCTATTCCAAATTCGATCCTCGGCAAGCTTGCGCTTTACAGTCAGTTCGGCACTAAGACGCCCTGGGACAGCCTGGTCTACCTGATGGGTTGGCACAATCCGTTCGGTCTGGCGCTCTTTGCACTGGCGTTGGTTGGAGGGCGATGGTTGTGGAAGCGGCAAAGATTCGGCCTTCTGGAAGCAATCTGGCTGATCGGTATGGTGGGTAGCCTGTCCCTATGTTCAACCGCTCTCTTTCCGTGGTACGTCACGCCCATCTACCCGGTCTATCTGCTGTTTGCCGGCGCGGCGGTGCTTCCGGCAGCGGTCAGGCTAACCGATCGGCGTCTTCGTTTAGGCCTTGTGAGAGGAGCATTGCTGGTTGTCATGGTGGTGGTCTTCATCGCCGCATGTCATCGCACCGTCTCCTACCATCAAAGCTATCAGGACTGCCTGGATACGGTTCACTATGCTATCGGGATGTACTTGCGTGAGAACGCGCAATCCGACGACGTGGTGGCGGCGGAAGATATCGGATACATGGGTTACTACAGCGGCCTGAGGATTATTGACCGTGACGGTCTGGTCTCACCGGAGACGATTCCGTACTCCCGAAGAGGTGACCATCTCGGCTTGATTCTGGATTACAGTCCGGACTGGGTTGTTGTCGGGCTTGACGCGACAAGAGGGACGTTTCTCGAAGATCAGCGTTTTCTTGACCACTATCAACTGGAGAAGCTTTATGAAGCAGGGTTCGGCTCTGAATACCGAATCTATTCCCTGATACCCTGATTGAAGAACCCACCAGACGCTTTGCTCATGGTGGGGTACAGGTACAGGTGTGACCGATCCCACAGCAATGAGGCCGTTGAAAAAGTCACAGTCACAAGGGCATGATTGTCTTCAAACCTGCCGATTGTGGCGGGTCTGCGGACAGACCGGCTCTGCATTACTGAGCCCTCCGATGCCGGCCTGACGAAGGTCAGCCTGATCACATTGGGCAGCATACTAACCTGAGAGCAAGTCCGAACAGCACCCGGGGGTTGATTCTTGTTGTCGCAGCCATCCTCTGCCTGTACCTTGACGGCTGTATCCAAAGAGTCCGCCGTGTGGCGATTGTACCATGCCGGCGCGTTTGCAGGAGCAACGGTACATGAGCGTCAAGGATAACATCACCGAAGGTCCCATCACGCGGACGGTTTTTTCGCTGGCTCTGCCGGTCGTGGTGGGAATGATGATGGAGTTTGCCCTGACCAGCACCGACTATTTCTGGGTCGGTAAGCTGGGGCCGACGGCGCAGGACGCGGTTACGTCCTCAATGGTGGTCATCTGGACCATCTTTGCGACGATCTCAATCGTAAGTGTCGGTGTCACGGCGTTGGTGGCCAGATACATGGGCGCCGGGGACTCCGAGAAGGTGGTCTATTTCATCAGGCAGGGAATAGCGATGGCCGTCGCTCTGGCGGCCGTGTTTTCTATCGTGGGGTATCTCTTTTCCCCGTCTCTGCTGGTGTTCATGGATACCGGGCCGGACACACTTGAGTTGGCCGTGCCGTACCTGCGGATATTCTTCGTGTTTGCCGTGTTCTTCTTCCTGACCGAGACCGCGTATGCGGTCTTTCGCGCCTCGGGAGACACGCGCACGCCCACCAAGATCAGCATCGGCGTGGTAGTCATCAACATGGTTCTCGATCCGCTTCTGATCTTCGGCTGGGGTCCGGTCCCCTCACTGGGCGTGGCGGGAGCCAGCGTGGCCACCGGGATCGCCGTCCTCCTGGGAGCGACAGCGATCATGTACCGAATGTCGCACGGTGGATTGGACTATCAAGTACGGGGAATCATTCGCATCAAGCCACACCTGCGCACGATGCTTCGCATCGCCCGCATTGGCCTGCCCATGTCCAGCCAGCAGTTCGTTTTTGTGTCTGTATACTGGTTCCTGATAAAGATCGTACACCAGTTTGGTTCCCCAGCCGCCGCCGCGATGGGTATTGGCAATCGCATGGAGTCATTCTCTTACCTGGTCTGCTACGGTTTTTCGGTGGCGGCGTCCACGATGGTTGGGCAGAACCTGGGTGCCGGTCGGCCGGGTCGCGCGGCCCGCTGTGCCTGGGGATCGACCGGCGCCGCAATCGCCATTACTTTGATTACATCGGTGCTGTTCATCTCCATTCCGGAGTTGATCGCGACCATATTCACGGACGATGCGGAAGTCCTGACGATAGCGGTGGACTACCTTATCATCCTCGGACTGTCGCAAACGGCGATGGCGGTAGAGATTGTGCTTGAGGGCGCTTTCAGCGGAGCCGGGGATACTGTTCCGCCGATGGTGGTTATGATCCCCGGTTCAGCCATGCGGATACCGATGGCCTACTTTCTATGTTTTGAGTTAGACTGGGGAATCAACGGTGTCTGGTGGACGCTCACGATTACGACCTTTCTGAAGGCCGTCGTCCTGGCTCTGTGGTTCAGTCGCGGTAAATGGAAGCAGAAGCAGGTGTGATGGAGACAAAGTAACAGGACTCTGGCGATGAATCCAGGCCTGGGCGATTATGTTCAGGCCGGGAACGTAACCAATTGTCGAGGGACAATATGATAAACAGGTATGTTTTCTTTCATGACGAGGAATCAGCGGCTGCGGGATATGGGCTGCTCGAGGATGACGCGGTCGCTGAGTTGCAGTCTGCGCCCTGGTACAGCACCGAACTGACCGGGCGCAAGTTCAGCCGCCGGCAGATCGTTTTGCATGCACCGGTAGAACCGACGAAGATCGTTTGTATTGGGTTGAACTACCATGCCCATGTGAAAGCCTCCCAGTCCGCCGATGAAGCCCCGGAGTATCCGCTGATATTTCTGAAGCCGTCCTCGGCGGTCATCGGCCCCGGGGAGAAAATCGTGCATCCTCGGCAGTCGGAGCGAGTCGACTACGAAGCCGAGTTGGGAGTCATCATCGGTCGTGAGGTGCGCAATGTTTCTATAGAGGAAGCGTCGCGATACATCTTCGGGCTGACCTGCGTCAACGACGTTACGGCTCGTGATCTGCAACGCAAAGACGGCCAGTGGTCGCGCGCCAAGGGGTTTGACACCTTCTGTCCGACAGGGCCCTGCGTGGTCACCGGCGTCGATTACAGCGACCTGCTGGTGGAGGGATTGCTCAACGGCGAGGTGAAGCAGTCGGGGCGGACGTCCCTGATGATCTTTGATATCCCGTATCTGGTCAGCTATGTTTCCTCGGTTATGACCCTTCATACCGGAGACCTGATTTCTACGGGCACTCCGTCGGGCATCGGGCCCATGAAGCCGGGTGACGAGGTCGAGGTCAGAATAGAACATGTCGGCAGCCTGGTCAATCCGGTGGCCGGGCACAATTGACGCTCAAAGACTGTGGGCGAGCATGACAGCCGACGCCGGCTATGGCAGCGAACGTGACGCACCCGTCGGTGTATGACTTGTTGAACAACTTTTGTTGGCATTTTGCGGTTGGTATTGTAGAATGGCATCGTCGCCGAGCGTCGGTCCCTGTGATGTCGTGCGCAGGATCAACCGGACGCGAGGTCGGCTGCTATCCTGAATGGTGGGTGACGTGACAGACAGGCTTTACTACCGGGATTCGTCAGTGCTGAGCTTTGAGGGTACGATTGTCGAGTGTGGGGAACACGAAGGCCGCTGGTATACGATCCTTGACCGCTCGGCCTTCTACCCGACATCCGGCGGGCAGCAACATGACCTCGGACGCTTAGGTGACGTCGATATCGTTGACGTGGTGGAAGGCGAGGATGCGGCTGTGCGGCATATTTCTAACAAACCCGTCGGGGACGTGGGGGATACCGTCAGCGGCGAGATCGACCACGAGCGACGTCGACGTCACCAGCAGCAGCATACCGCCCAGCATATCCTTAGCCAGGCTTTGGTCAGGCTGTGGGGTTTCGATACTCTCTCGGTACACCTCGGTGAGGACTACGGTACTATTGAGTTCGCCGCCGCCGAGATCACGGCCGAACAATTGGAGCTAGTCGAGTCCTTCTGCAACGATGTCATCACTCGGAACCTTCCGGTCACGATCAGCTTCGTTGAGGATGCCGACCTCGCTGATGTGGGGCTCCGCAGGCCAACAGCCCGCACGGGGAAAATCCGCGTCGTGAGCGTGGGCGATATCGACGTGTCCGCTTGCGGCGGGACACATTGCTCGGCTACCGGTGAGGTCGCCCTGCTTAAGATTACCGGCATCGAGAAGATACGTGGTCATGCCGTCGTCCGGTTCCTTTCCGGCGACCAGGCGATAACCGACTACCGGAGCAGGTTCGCGGCCACCAGCCGTCTCACACGGATGCTGACTTGTCACGTTGACGATCTGCCGGCTAAGATTGAGCACCTGCTGGCCGATATCAAAGCCCTGCGCAATCAGATCAGCGACCTCTCCCGGGAACTGCTGCCGACCTGGGCGGGGGAGATCGCGGCCAGGGCTTTCCAGGAAGGCTCTCATACAATCGTCGCCGAGGTGTTGGATTTGCAGGACAATCGGCTGGCGGTCAAGTTAGCCGGAGTAGTCGCTGACCGCGTTCAGGGCGTCGTGCTGTTTATTCACGAGGGGCGGCTGTTGATGTCGGTGCCTGAAGCAGGTGATTTGGACGCCGGCCTGTTAGCACGGAAACTGGGCGAGCGGCTGGGTCTCAAGGGAGGCGGCTCTAAGCGCCGGGCACAGTTGGGCGGAGCCGCAAGCGACAAGCTTCCGGAATATGTGAAGGTCGTGACGAGGCTACTGGATGAAATGTAGGCTGCCGACAATCAGCGCTGCCCTCCTTCTATCCGTATTGTCTCTGCCTGCGGCCGTTGCCGAGGAGAAGGAGCAGATAATTCTTGAGCGGGCGGGGCCTCTCGAACTAATGAAGGTCGGCGACAAATACGTAACCTGCGTATCAGATAGCGTGATCTTTCGCACATCCAGCGGGAAGATATACTGTGACAGCGCCTTCTGGACCAAGGGAGAAAGCATTCGCCTCAACGGGCACGTCAGGATCAACGATACCACCTATATCCTGTTAGCTGACTCCGCCTTCTATGATGTTATCAACGGACAGGCTGAGGCCTGGGGAGAGCGAGTCGAACTGTGGTCATACCGTGACTCCATCTACGCCGTGGGACCGTATGCCTTCTATGACAAGGAGAGGAAGTACTTCTTCATGGATGAGCGGCCGTTGATGTATCTCAAATACCCGGACACGGCCAACATGATCGAAGTCCTTGCCGATTCGATTGAGTACACTTCACACGACACCCTGTCATTGGCATCAGGCCGGGGAGACGTTATCATATCGTCGGCCGAATTCTCGTCGTCTTCCGGCCAGGCAATAATGAACCTGACCGAAAACCGGCTCGACCTCCGGGATGAACCGGCGGCCAGGCGCGGCAACTCCGAAATCAACGGCAAGGATATCACCGTATGGTATGAGGACGACGTCATTCATTTGATCGAGGTGGTTGATTCGACGCAGGGGAAATTCAAGGAGGCGGTCGACACTCTCGATCGATATTTCGACGAGTCGATTCTCTCCGGTCACCGGATTGAAATGCGTTTTGACAGCGGCCGGCTCTGCGAGACTATCTGCATAGGGCAAGCCTATTCGTGGTACTATCCCTCGCCGTGCGGCGGGCGGGAGTTCCACGAGAACAGTGTCTCCGGCGATACGATCAGGTTTCATGTGATGGACGAGAAACTTGAGGCTATCGATGTCAGTGGTGGCGCTATCGGCACTTACATAACCGGCAAGAGGTCGCGGCGCGACACAGTCGTGGTGTCCAAACCTGACACGGTGGACTATAACGCCCAGTTCATACACTATGATATGCAGGACTCTTTGATCACACTCAGAGAAGGCGCGGGAGTGACTTCCGGCGCGATGTCGCTCAGCGCGTACCGCATTCTGTTCGACACCAGGCGGGGCGTAATTGAGGCCACCTCGGCATCGGCTATGCCTGACTCCACCCGCAGCGACAGCGGTTTCGTCGAACATCTCCAGCCGAATACGATTCCCGTGATTCTCGGCGACAAGGACGACGTTGTATACGGCGATTACTTAGAATACTCAATCGAGACCGAGAAGGGACGCGTGGTGCGTTCCAAATCGGCGTACGAGGCCGGTTATTACTATGGCCGGAAGTTATTTCGGGAACAGAAGCACATCTTCTATGTAGACGACGGCCGTTACACAACCTGTGACCTTGATGAGCCGCATTACCATTTCCGCTCACGGAACCTAAAGTTGATCCAGGGGGACAAGCTGATAGCCCGGCCGGTTGTGTTCTACCTGGGGCGGGTGCCGTTGATGGCTTTTCCCTACTATGTTTTTCCGCTGAAGCGTGGTCGCCACT
>JAGLXI010000318.1 GCA_023132995.1 Candidatus Zixiibacteriota bacterium
GAAAATCAGCAGCCTGTCTTCCAGTTTGGCAATGCCGCTGATGTAGTCGGAATTGACCGACGTCACAATATCCGGCGTCGGCTCAATAGTCGAATGGGGAATCTTCAGGACTTCGTCGACGGAGTCGACTATCATCCCGATCACATTCCCGCTTACGTCACAGACCAGTATGCGCGTGTTCTTGTCCCATTCCCGCTCGTCCAACTCGAATTTCTTGCGAAGATTGATCACCGGGATAACCTTCCCCCGCAAATTGATGATTCCTTCGCAATAGAAGGGGGCCTGTGGTACTTTCGTGATCTCCACCATCCGGTTGATTTCCTGAACCTTCAGGATATCGATCCCGAATTCCTCCTGGCCCAGCTTGAAAGACACCACTTGAACCAGCTCATCCAGGCCCTTTTTCTCAATGTCAGTCATAAATCACTCTCCTCAGCTTTGGAGACAGGCGGCCGCAGAAGCCCACCTGTCCCCTGTATCCACGTGGCGCACGAGGGCGTACACCACGCACAATGACGCGTGTCAGCATATCAAGCATTCTCGGAGATCTTGAACCGCCCCACAATCTGCTGCAGACCTTCCGCGTTGCGGCTCAGTTCCTCGGCAGCTTTGGCAGCCTGCTCGGCGCCGGCAGCCGACTCCTTGGTCGCGGAGGAGACATGTTCGACGTTCTTGGAAATCTGTTCAGCAGCAGCCGACTGCTCTTCCGTAGCAGTGGCAATCTGCGTGATCATATCCATGATCCGCTGCGATCCATTGACAACCTCGGTGAGACTGTTGCCCGCCTTGTCGGCCAGTTCGCGCCCGGCATCGACCTCTTTGACACCGGCCTCCATCGACGTTACAGCCTCCTGGGTCCCCTGCTGGATTCCTTTTATCATGTCAGTGATCTCGCCGGTGGCCTTGCCTGTTCTCTCGGCCAGCTTTCTTACTTCGTCAGCGACTACGGCAAAGCCGCGACCCTGCTCTCCGGCCCGCGCCGCTTCGATGGCGGCATTTAAGGCCAGCAGGTTGGTCTGGTCGGCGATGTCGTCGATGACTCCGATGATCTCGCCGATCTGGTCGGCGGCCGTAGCCAATTTGCCGATATTCTCACCCGACTCGCGAACGACCGTAGCGATCCTGCCCATACCTTCGATGGTCTCGTTGACAATCTGCCCGCCGTCGGCGGCCGTGTCTGAGGCGCCTTTGGCACCCTCGGTGGCTTCACCGGCATTCTTCGAGGACTCGACGATAGTCGCCGTCATTTCCTCGATCGCCGACGAAACCTGGGTTACCTGCTGCTCCTGCGTCTGGGCTCCCCTGGAGATCTGCTCCGCCGATGTCGATATCTCCGCCGACGCCGACGCCACTTCTTCGGCACTGCCGCCCAACTGGGTGACAATAGTGGCCAGGTTGGTCACCATGGTCTTGAAGGAGTTGCCCAACACGTCCTTCTCGGACTTCGGATCAACGGTAACTGTCAGGTCATTGGCAGCAACCGTTTCCGCCACGTGGGCCAGTTCCTTCATATAGGTGATCAGTTGTCGGAAGGCACTTGCCAGAGCGCCGATTTCATCCTTGGACTCCAGCTCGATGGTGTGATCGATGTCGCCGGTAGAAATCTCCTTGGCAATGTAGGCCATGTTGGAGGCCGGCTTGGAGATCCCTCGTGCGATCACAAAGGCGACAATGATGCCTATGAGAATGGCGGCGACTACAAAGCTGATGGACATGGTCACGGCCAGGGACTCGGCAGTCAACATCTTGTCCCTCATTACTGCGCGCAGTTCATCCAGATTCTTAATAGTTTCCCTGCCCGCAGCCACCATCCGCTCGTCGGCTTTCAGTTGCTCTTCGTGAATGCCGCGATAGGCGTTAAATCCGTCCTTGTATTCACCCACGGCAACGACGATAGCGTCTATCTGATCCAGGTTTGCCTGTTGCCTCATCGAGGCCCTGGTCTTGCCGCACTGCTCAACGAATTGATCGATTGTGGTCAGGATGACCTCGGCGTACTCGTCGTTCTTGCGCAACAGCCAGTTCTTCTCGGCCTGCCGACACTCCAGCATGTACCGAATCAACCGGTTGGCGTCGTCTGCCTTGGTCCAGCGTTCCACAAGTTTCTGATGATCCTCTTTCTGCAGGAACTCCTGCTCCATCGCGGACTTCTGGCTTTCCCTCAGCGCGCCGGCCTCTTCATTGACCACGCGAGCTCCCGCCACCATAGTCTCCATAGCGGTTGCGGCTTCTTGGCGATACCTGACCCAGTCGTCAAAAGCCACTTCGTACTTCTTGGTTTCCTCACGAGACATCTCGAGAGCCGCTATATCAGCCTGGTCCTGGAGACGTGCTTTTGACTCATCGGCTTGGGTGTACATCTGGGCAAGGGTCTCGTGTACCCGCTCGACGTACATCATGTCGTCGCGCATGATGTAGTTCTTTTCCTGCTGACGACAATCCTTGCCCCACTTGATAAGGCGGTTGGCGTCATCGGCTAATGTCACCATTTCTGAGACGTTGCCAAGGCCGTCCCAGCTTACATACCCAACGGCAGCCGCCAGAATCAGTACAATCCCGAAACCAATGTACAGTTTCTTGGCAATTTTGAGGTCTTTCCAACTCATGATAATGCTCCTTCTGCTTCAAATGCTTCTAACATCGTCATTAGCTCCGTCTGCTTACTTCTCCTCCTTGTTTGTGGGCGGCAGACATCCTCGTCTGCCCCTGTATCCACGTGGCGCACTAGGGCGTACAGCACGCACATATTAGTTCTGTGCCCTTGTCTGTCCTCCTTCCTAAAACGCTACCTGGAGATTCATCAGGAACTCGTTGTCGTCAACTGAAGTCCCCTGTTCCCCATTGATCTGATAGTTCAGTTGTATCTTCGTGTACTTCTTATCGATGAACAGAGTGGTCCCCAGGGTAATCCTGTCCGTCTGGTCATCATCAATATCCAGATCGGGATCATACTGCTCGTACCGGGCCAGCACTTGCAGCTCCTTGAGGAAGCTCGACCCGACTGAAAACGTATGACCACCCCATAGGTACCAGCCGTTGCGTTTGGTCTCGCCATGCTTGGACTGGATGTATTCCGCTTCGACTATCTCCCTCTGCCGTTTCCATGTCACCGAGGAACCGAAATCGCGGATGTTCTCTTTGAGTGCGTCCACCTCGTTGGTCTTGCCGAGATAGGCATTGGGCGCAATCGTGAACATGCCGCCCAGCGTGACCTCGGCCCGGGCCACGAAGTTCTTGGTGTTGTTGACGTCGGATGTATTGATGCCGGAGCCGTTGAAAAGACCGGCCGTGAGTTTCAGAGAGTAGTCGGGGCTGAACTTATTCCGGTATGAAAAGGTGGCGCCGATGTCGCGATTTGTACCCAGCCCTTTTGCCCGGGACCCGTTTACGAACGGCGCACTGGTGGCCGAGATCAGAAAGTCGGTTCCGAAAGGCGGCTTGTACTGCCCCATACTGAGTGACCACTGCTCGTGCGGCGAGATGG
>JAGLXI010000319.1 GCA_023132995.1 Candidatus Zixiibacteriota bacterium
GACCACTGCTCGTGCGGCGAGATGGTCAGTTGCCCGTCCAGGAGCTTGGGTGACCCGGCGAACTCGCCCTGGATCTTCATCTGGGCGTACTCATTGATGTCACCCTTCACGGTCAGACGAGCCCTCTTGGAAACGAAGGTCGATGTCTCATCGGGGCCGCTCACGTACTGCTCATGCACAAAGGCGCTGAGAGATATCTTGCCGTGCTTAACCGAGGGGTTTGACGCGGCCGTGCCCGACTCGCGATTGATAACCTCCTCGAGGGAGGCGTTCAGTGCTGCCAGCTTCTCGGTGAGCGACTCGATCTTGGGGTCATCCTGCGGCGGAACGTAGAAGCCCTCATTGTCAATCGAGGCCAGGAGTTTCTTGTTCTCTCCCGACGTTGTGCGGAGTAGATTCATCTCCGATTTGAGGTATTCGATGTCGTTGATGAGGGTCAACAGGTCCGATTCCGTCACCCCAACATTGGTCTGAACGGTGGAGAGCCGGTCGACATCTCCCCTGAGCGCTTTCACTTCAAGCACCAGCTGGGTAAAGCGCGCCTGCTCACCCGGCCCGGCTGCCGCCGGATTCTGTTGCACGAGTTCGCGCAGTTCGGCGACCTCTTTGGCTCGCGTCTTCGATTCTTCGTCGACCATTGCCTTGAGGGTAGTCTCGATCTTGTCTACCGCTTCCAAGAGCTGGCCGAAGTCCTGCGCCGGTACGCTTCCGGTCGGCATCACTGCCACCAGAGTCACAATGCATACCGCAGCAACAATTCTCCTCATTAGGTGCCTCCTTTTTCCTTAGACCCACTATTCAGGTTCTATCTCTTCAATTCTCTTTGCCATAAGCAATGCAGCCGGCGTTCAACCGATCTGTCCAGAGATACGCGCCCTCTTATCCCGGCTACAGGACAAGGCAGTCCCTCTTTAAGCACATTTTTCGGAATCCACGGGAGTCTGGTGAGGGACTAAGAAAGGACATGAAAGGGACTATCGTCATATCCCCTTTCAAGGCCGTCCCGACATTCCGGTGAGGTGGGGGAAGGCGTTGTGATTCAGAGTGATATGGGCACTGCGGGTCCGGGGCGTGAGGAATCTACAGCGTTTGCAGGTAGGATCGGAGGTTTACCTTGTCGTTGGCGATGCCGAGTTTCCGCCTGATGCTCTTGCGCTGGTTGCAGACGGTTCCGGGAGAAGTATCGAAGGCGGCGGCTATTTCCTTGGACGTCAATCCCCTGGTGATCATGTTACATATCTCGACTTCACGGGGAGAGAGCGTCGCGTACTGTGTTTCGAGCCTGTTCACAAGCGGAGAGGTGATCTCGGCCAGGCTCGCCTGAATCAACGAAACGTAAACGGCCTGAGCGGAACTTGCCCTGGTCTCCAGTTTTTTCAGCAGCGGCATTACTATTCTGTCAACGTTGGACTGGATCTGAGTCGCCGTCTGCCTCTTCTCGTGATCGATCTGGGCCAGGACTTCCTTGAGTGCGATGTTCTTCTTTGTCAACGTGTCCTGCTCGGCGGCCAGCTTTTCGTTCGCGGAACTGAGCGCCTCCGCGATCTGCCGGTTCTCCGTGTTGTCGCGCCAGATGCTCAGAAAGTAGCGGCCGCCTTCCAGCGAAATCACTCTGGTACTCACCACAACATCGCGGGTCTCACCGTTTTTCTTCCGGTGCTTTGTTTCAAACATCCCTCCACCCGAACGGTGGAGTTCCGTTATATGCCTGGCAACGTCGACCTCAGATTCCATCACTTCGAAATCCTCGATCTTCAGCTTCTCAAACTCCCTGCGGGTATAGCCGAGGTTTTCGTGCGCACTGTCGTTGAATTCTACAATGGCGCCGGTATCGACAGAGATCAGTACGATGGAATCGGTGACCTGTTCAAAGATGGCCCGAAAGCGTCTCTCGCCCTCGGCCAGCCGCTCTGTGACATCGTACCCTTGAGCAATAACGGAATGGACCGCCTCTTTGCTCTCAGGATGGATATGAATCGCATTCCATAGAAGCGTCCTGACCGTGCCGTCCCGGCAAAGAATATTCACTTCCTGCTGCTCCCATCTTTCCCCCCACGTGCACCGGTGAATGGCGGCCAGTACTCGCTCCTTTTCTCTGTCAGGAAGCAGCATTTCAATGCTCTTTCCCAGAACATCGCCGGCCACCTTCCCGGTCAGACGCTCAAATGCGCCGTTGAAAAGGGTTATTCTAAGATCGTCGTTCCAGGCGATAACGGGAGCATTCCCGTAGTCGAGCAGACAATCAAGACAAGCGGCCTTCTCTGCAACCGAACATCCTATCGTACCGGAGCGGTCGCCTTCAAGGGTCGGCCCGTTGATTCCCGGTTCGTCCGACGTCTGCTTATGGAGGGGAGCAGTCGGTGGCTTTCTCAGGTTCAGCGTTGTTTTCCTGGAGTTCATTCCCTTGTATTTATCGGCAAAGTTACGCAAGACCTAAACAGTTGTGGCGTTTGCGGTAACCACTGGTCATACGGGTCGGGGATCGGAAACCGGCTGTGACAGGCCACGCTTGCGCAAATGATAGATGGCATAGAAGCGACAGTGGCAGGTTTACGGACAGACCGGCGTTGCTGGCTTTTCGCGCTGCGCGCGCTCCATCCGTGGGCGGCAGACACCCTCGTCTGCCCCTGGGCATACCCGCCATTCGCGTTGCCTCATTGAAGAATGTT
>JAGLXI010000032.1 GCA_023132995.1 Candidatus Zixiibacteriota bacterium
CAGATACTGGGCGACTACTTCACCGCCACCGAGCACCTGGGCCCAAGGGATCGCTACAAGGTGGCCTATATGGGTGACGGTAACAATGTCGCCAACAGTTGGTTGAACCTTGCCTCGCTGATCCCGCTCGACCTGCGTATCGGGACTGCCGAAGACTGCCGGCCGGACGCAAAGATCATGGAACAAGCCAGGGCCAACCCCGACAGCCGGATCATCGTCACCGACGATCCTAAAGAAGCGGTTGCCGGTGCCGATGTAGTCTATACGGATGTTTGGGCCTCTATGGGGCAAAAGCATCTGGTCGAGGACAAGGAGAAAAGGTTAAGGAAGTTTCAAATAAACAGTGCCCTTTTGGGAGTTGCCGATCCGAAGGCAATTGTAATGCACTGCCTGCCGGCAGAACGCGGCAAGGAGATCACCGACGAGGTAATGGACGGTCCTCGGTCAGTGGTTTTTGATGAAGCGGAAAACCGGCTGCATGTTCAAAAGGCCATCATGGTTTTCCTGCTTACATAGGAATGCTGACGCGGCCGGGCTCCAAAACGGGACGAAAAGATGAAAGGAGACGGTGTATGCGTTTGCAGAAACGTATTCTCGTTTCGGGCCTGACTGTAGCTGTCGGCGTGGTCGCTTTGATTCTCACGGGGTGCGGCTCGGATGATAAGAGTACTTCCAGCACCAACTATGGATCGCTGACTGATCCGGAGTTTGTTGTCGTTCAGAGCCAGGTCGACATGTTTGTCGATTCCACGGTCAACTTTCTCAAGAACGGTTTGAATACCGTCTATGGCATTTCCGACGAAAACGGCACGATTCTCCCGGCGCAGTATGCGCCCGGCCCCGAGGATAACGACATATTCGACACCTCCTACGCCAACGGCTGGCACCGTGTTTTCATAGGCAACCAGTACGAAGGTTATGGGACCACCGTTCTCGACTCCATTCAGTATATCAAGAACGGCGCTTACCAGGAGTCCTGGGCTAACCGGGACCAACTCGTGTACAAGCACTACTGGACCTGGATCAGCGAAACCGACACCATAATGGGAAATGCCGACTACACCTTTAGCGGTTTCAACACGGCCCAGGCCACTGTTACGGGAACCAACCAGATGGAGTACTGCTGGCAGGTCGTTACGGGCGACTCCACCGTTAGTAGAACCTTCGTTATCGAAGCAACCATGAGTGGATTCACGCTGGCGAAGACGATGTCTGTCGGCTGGGATCACTGCCCCCTCTCCGGTTCCGTCTCGGTCACGCTAACGATGACCTACCAGAAGAATAGCGCCGATCCTGTCGAGTCCACCTGGACCGGCAATCTTGCCTTCAACGATGGTAGCCTGTCAGCCGCTTTCAGACTGGGAAACACCGTCTGGCAGTACCAGAACCAGGTGTGCGTCAACCCCCAGTGAACAGGTAATGATTACGAAATGCAAGCCCGGCAGCAAAGCCGGGCTTTCTTTTTGTTGGCATGGGGCTGTTGATTGGTTAAACAGGTTCTGCCATGAAGGAAATCCTCAAGTATTCCGGTTGTTTTGTATGTGGCGACCGGAATCCGCACGGCTTGAAAGCCCGGTTCCATTATGACGGAGAAAAGGCGGTCACCAGTGTCACGGCTACAGAGGCGTTTGAGGGATACCGCGGGATCTATCACGGCGGTCTGATCTCCACGCTCTTGGACGAGGTCATGATCAAGGCTATCCTGGCCGTCGACAGGTATGCCGTTACCGCTGAGATGACCGTACGCTTTCTCTCTGTGGTCGAGATCGGCGATCACCTGACCCTGACCGGCACAGTTGTACGCCGCAAGGGCCGGGTGTTCTTTACGGAAGGACAGGCGGCGAAGGACAGCGGGGAGCTCGTGGCTACCGCCACAGGCAAGTACGTCGAAGCAGATGCCGAGCTCGCGAAGATACTCAGGCAATCGGTCGAGTGAAAAGAATTTCACCAGTTTGCCGAGTGTTGTCAGTTTGCAGCTATGGTGCTCGGCGGCTGAACCCTCGCCCCCGCCCTATCCCGTGTTCTGATATGCAGTTGGTGTAAACCAGCGCCTCCTCCGGAAACCGGCATCGCCCTTGCTCGACCAAGGGGGATGAAAACCACCGACGCTCCGACAAAATGCTACCTGGCGGCCTTCCACTGCCCCGAACTTGATTCTGCCCTTGTGCGCCGGGGGCTGTGCCAGGGGATGATCTGTTTTGCCATTCCGGAGTTGGGCATCCTGTTTCGGTGTCGGGCTGGCGGAGAGCTGGTGGATCTCGAGTTCGGGGCCATGTTTGCGCTCTTGAAGTTTGTGAAGACCAAGCTTCGGGACGAGAAGATACGGTCGGTTCAAATCTACTCTTCCAATCCGGAATTCGTGTTCGCCTTCACGGGTAATTCTCGCCACTTGAAGCAAGGCTCGCCAAGGATGAAGATGCTCACGGAGTACAACAAGGAGATGGTGATCAGCATGGCCTACCTGGAGCCGGTGGACAACAAGGCGCTGATCTCTTCGGCCGAGTATCCGTCGATGCCGGTCTCGCGCTCGATCAATTTCAACTCCCACGACGAAGACCTCTCCAAGACCAGTTTCAAGCCCTTTCAAAAGGGAATCAGACTTTAGGGGCTGCTACTACCGTCTCGCCTTGTGTTGTGCCGTCAGGCGTCTCGAGGCTGTTCGCTAGTCGGTCATTTGTGTGTCGATAGTCCTACTGGTTGACCCTGAGCACCTAACGGCCCCGGGATGCTTCTCGATTCATCCTTGAGGTACTCCATGAACCGCCGTGGTAGGGAACCGTATGCTCGGTGGTGTGGGAGGACGGCGGGGGCAACCCCGCCTCCTACCCGATTGGGGTGGGGGATCCAACAAAGGTGGGGGTTCGTCCGGCAGATTCCGATAAGAGTTGATAAGACCAGTATTAGGATATCTGGAGGACTGCAAATGTCGGAATTTGGGAAAGCCGCTGTGAGAGCAGAGAGAAAGAGGCTCAAGGATAAAAAACTGACACCCGTCGAGGCTTGGGAGTGGGCGATCAATCAGTCCAACCTCTCTGATTCAAGCAAGAAAAAGTGCTGCCCCAAGTTCGCATACATAGGGGTATGTGAACAAAAAGATGGTGATGCCCCTGATGGAAACAAGAACAAGAATTACGCACGGGAGGCAGTGAATATCCTTAAAACCGCCAAGCCCTCAAGCGCTGCGGCGTTGTGGCGTCAGGTCACAGCCAATCTGAAGTGTGAGGGACTCACACACAACGATCAAATGGGCGTGGTACTGGCATTGAAGGATGCCGGATATATTTAGGGACGTATATCCCAGCCCCTCAATTCACACCGACTCTCCACACGCACACGGCCATCAGGTCCCCGTCCCTTAAACTTCAAAGTCAAAAAAACAAAAAACTTTCCTCCTGCCCGTGTGTCTTCAATATAGCATGGCAGTAAAGGTCAAGACAGAGGACCGATCTAAGATCGTGGAAACCAGCAGCAACCATCAACAGTTTACCGAGCTTTTTCACCTCTACAAAGATCGCACCTACGATTTCGCCCTCAGGATGTTAGGTGACGCCCATGCCGCCGGTGATGTTTCTCAGGAGGTCTTTCTCAAGCTGTACCTAAGCCAGAGTAATCATGATCGCATCGCCGACGTCAAGAGTTGGCTATTCATCGTGGCTCGTAACCTCTGTTTGAACCATATCCGAAATCGAAGCAAGCAGATACCACTCGAGCAGTTGGAGGGTCAGTTGGTTGAGTCCAACCCGGCTGTCGACACGAGGCAGCGAGCCCTGCGGCTGGCGCTGGCCAGTCTGGAATCACCGTACCGAGAGGCGCTGATCCTCAAGGTGTACCAGGGGTTTTCGTATCGGGAGATAGCGGAGATACTCGGTCGCACCGTCCCATCGGTACGCTCAACGCTTTTCAAAGCTCGGAGCATGCTCCGCGACAAAATGGAAAATCAGTAGATGAGAAGGTGATAAAATGAACTGCGAACAATACCGGGAATTGATCTCAGCGCGAGTGGACGGGGAGATTGAATCTGAGGAGCTTGACGCGTTGGAGGCCCACCTGGAGCAGTGTCCGGAGTGTGCCGCCTTTGCCCGACAGGTGAAGCAGTTGCAGGAGTTAGCAGCAGATTCGCCGCTCGTGTTGATGCCGAGTGAGGTGGAAGAGGTTATCCTGAGCCGTAGCAACCGGCAGCAGAGTCTGTGGCGGCGACTCTTTAGTGGCCATTACCGCATCCCGCGTCCGTTGGCATGGGCGGCGGCGCTACTGCTCGTGTTTCTCTCAGTGAACAGCCTGATCTCCCGCGATGGATCGACTCCGTCAGAACATTTTATCATCACTCCCGAAGACAGTCAGCCGGTTCAGCACATTGTTCTGACCAGGGCTGATATTGTGCAAACATACACGACTGGGTCGACCCCAGCCGAACTATAGCGTTAACATGCTATGTGAAAAGGAGAGAATCACGATGAAAACCTTATTCATACTACTAACAACATTACTCTTGTCTGGTGTCGTCCTGGCCGATGATGATGGACCGATGTTCACTGTGCGGGCCATTGTCAAGGCGGACGGAGCCGATGGAGCTTCGGGCGGATCAGGTGCGTTTACTCTGCCCGAGAACGAGTACGGCCGGATTGTCCTGGCTTTCTACCAAAACGGTAGATCCTTTCGGGTTCTCGCGGCCGGCAGTCACGTCGGGCCAGTAAGACATTTGTCCAAAGAGTACTATCCCCAAGCCGATCCGGATGGATTGATCATGACCGTGGACTTGTGCCTGAAATCCCGCGTGACCGAAGATGGACGCATCCGCTTGTCAGGTTTGGCCACGCACATGACGCGAGCTGTTGATCAAGATCAGCCGTTATTTGAGTATGAAGAAAGAAAACTATCGTTTCTACTTTCAAATGGGGAAGCAGCAGCCCTGACTCTCGAGTCGGTTCCACCCTGGAAGAAGATTGAAGCGATCGTCTCCATCTCCAGTGCCGATCAGCTTGTATTCGAATCGCGATCTTTCCAAGAGGTAACATTCAAAGGCGCATACACGCTTTACAATGAGAATACCAGGGATGTCGAGATGGAAGAGGGGATCGGTACATTGATTTTCGCGGCTGAGGATGGAGAAGTGACCATAGGGGGAAGCCACCACAAGAACACCTTCCAACTGCCCGGCGGGGACTCGCTGATGCTGATGACTACGCATGATATCAGCAAATTCCGTTGGAACAAAGATGGGAGCGCCACGTTTGAGTTTGAACTCTCGCGCCACTACGCCGTTAACCCCTACCAGGCGGATTCCATTATCCACAGGGGCAGTTTTATCAGCTTGGGGGAGCATGGAATCGCTGCCGATCGTATGACCGTCACGCTCTTCAGCCGCACTATCACCGCCCGACCCGGTGAGAGAACCGAGATAGAGATTCCTTCCGATACCAACAACCCTTTGGGATTCGACTTTACGGAGCGAATTGACCTCGTCTACACCGTGAAGACAGTGAATTACTAGCCTAATCGCCGGCGGGCCGGGTAAAAACCGGCTCGCCTTGGCGAAATTCCCAGCCAATACCAACCTTGACTCGACGATTTAGGGGCTGCTGTACCGTCTCGCCTGACAACACCCATCCGGACCGTATTTTCGCTGAATGAATCGGCAGTGATTCCGATCTTGCCGGCAGGTTCGTCGGTTTGCACATTTTGTGAAGGCCAGACTATATCCAGACAACATCCAGGCTCCCTGACCGGTGGCAGTGCCCACTCCTATCATCGGCGGAAAAGATAATATCGTAAGCCGCAACAAGTTGTAAGCGCCTCTCCGGTGACGGCACGGGGCTTGCTCAACCCGCGGCATGGACAGCGAGATATACTCACAGATAAGAATTGTGGATTCGAGCCAGCTACGACCATTCGAATTCTGTTACCCGGCCGACTGCCGGACGCCGGCTGACCTGTCTGAGCTACCTCTGCTTCGCCACCCTTTCCTGACGACCCCCTTAGAGGATGACAGCTACCTGCTGCTGGAGGAGACCGCCGCTTTTCAAGCGCTGGTCGAAGCCGGGCTGAAGCATGTTCCTGTTCAGATATGCCCCGAGGCCGGTCTGCGGTCCATCTCTCAGACGATCGGGCTCACGAGTTTCAGTTACGACGATCTGCTCCGATTGGCAGCCCGCTATCCCAGGCAGATTGCTGTCGGTCGGCGTCCCGGCCGGGTGGCAGGGCCGACCGGGTATCTGAATGTCAGCCTGAAATTCGGCGACCGCCCTCCGGTTGATGTCCAGTTGAGACACTCCAGCCAAACCGGGTGTCCTTTGCCGCTGGAATACCTGTTCCGGTCGATTCTCAGAACCGGGCGTTACCTGCCGGTGGTGGAACTCCCTAAAAACAGCGACACCGTTACCAGGAAGGTGTCATTCACGGCCACTCTTTCGTTGCCGTCGTTCAGTATCGACGATCTGAAGGCCGCTGCTCTGGCCGACCGGTTTTTCCCTGCGGGCATTGTCAGGGTCGTGTCGAGCTTCCGGATTCTGGAGATCGACTTTCCGATGTCGGTGTTGACATCCCGTATCTCTATCGCTGAGAAAGAGGCTTTCCTGCGGGAACTCGTGATGTTCCGCGAGCAGGCGCTCAAGACATCGTTCTACGAGGGCCGCATCTATCTGCTGAATCGTTAGCGGGCTACCGCGAGACCCCCTAACAGAAGACGCACCGCGCCCACCCAGTTCCGCTGCCAATGCAAGTGTCAGAATCCCTGACCTGAAAAAGCCGGACTGCTACCTGCCGCCATAACGCGAAAGCCCCGCGGGGAATAACCC
>JAGLXI010000320.1 GCA_023132995.1 Candidatus Zixiibacteriota bacterium
TGGTATTGTTGATACTGCTTACGGCGGTGGCTTCCTTATCCGCGGACGAGCCACTCAGCCGCAATGAGCAAGTCGAGATTATTGAGAACTACCTGTACGCGACCGGCCGGACTACTGACCGGCCAGCCACTGCCCTGGGGGAGTATGACCATGGCGTGGGCGATCTCCCCGTGAAATGCGGTACGCCGGCGGTGCTTGAGTTCCTTGCCGCCTACCCGAAGCTGGACCAGGGGTTGCTCAAGTCGCTGGGTGCCGAGCTGTGTGACAGGCCGACCGGACTGGACCAGTTCCATGATTCGGATTCCGGCCATTTTCGCGTTCATTACACCACCAGCGGCCTGAACGCCGTCTATGGATCGCAGAGCGTGAATGAGAACGGGGTACCGAATTTCGTGGTGAAAGTGGCCGAGATACTCGATTCCGTCCGTGCTTTCATAGTCGACAGCCTGGAGTATCCGCCGCCGCCGCCCGACGGATATGAGCCGGGCGGGGACGAGAAATACGACGTCTACCTTCGCAATCTGTACACGCAAGTCTACGGATACGCATATCCGGACTCGCTGCTTCGCGAGGGGAACGATTCCCTCCGGTCGACATCGTTTATCGAGCTCAACAGTAATCCCAGCCAACTCGCCGGCTACGAGAACCGCCCCCTGGACGCCGTGCGCGTAACCTGCGCCCATGAGTTCTTTCACGCCGTCCAGTTCGGCATGGACGCGACCGAGGAGAGAGCAAGGGACCTCTCCAGTCGCGCCTTTATGGAGATGTCGGCGGTGTGGATGGAGGAAATGCTGTATGACGACATAAACGACTACTACAACTATCTGCCGTACTTCTTCCGTTTCCCGCAGAGTTCCATCATGCAGTTTGAGAGCACCCACTGGGACTATCATCCGTACGGGTCGGTTGTCTTTCCTATATACCTTGCCGAGAGGTTTGGAACTGACATCATCAGAGATATCTGGGTGCGGTGCCGCGACCTCGGCTTCGGCCCGGATTTCCTGGAGGCCGCTGATCAGGCCATCTTGTCCGCCAGCGGTCAGACGGAGAACTGGGAAACAGCCTTCGCGGAGTTTGGCCTGTGGAACTACTTCACCGGCGAGCGCGCCGACAGCATTCCCGACGGAGTCTCCGGCTACTCGGAGAAGGAGTTCTACCCCGCCGTTCCCTATGAGAAGATCGACGTCCAGTTCTCATACCCTGTTATCGTGGACATCAACGACAATATAGACAACAGTCCGGATCACAACAGCGCCTATTACCTCAAACTGCATGATTTGGAATACGCCGCCGAGGTGACCGAGATCACGTACTGGGTTTGCACTACCGGCGCCGGCGCTTTTCCCAACTGCACTGATTCCTTCCAGGTGGCGGACACCATGAACTGGCTGGGTTTCTACGACAGTTTTACCTACCACGTCGACAGCTCCTTCAATATCTGGCTCTCACTTGGCAAGGTGGGGGATGCCACACCGCCGTTGCGCGCCGGTTGGGGGGTGCACATTCTCTACCGGACCGTGGACCACCCCGATTCGGTGATAGTCGACTTCGGCGTCGTGGCCGACGACTATACCTGGCAACTCAAGCTTCTGGATCACCGGCAGTATTTCTCGGTGACGTTCATTCTGACCCCCGCTTCGCCGGAGCGGTTCTACTGGAACAACCCGATGTATCATACGATGAAACTGGGCTACAAGGTCGGCGGCAGCAGTTTCGATTCCAGCATGATAAATGTCCCGGCAGCAGTGCTGGCGCCCTATCCCAATCCGGTGAGAGTCGGCGAGCCGGGCCATACGCACGTGCGGTTCAAATTGCGCGTATCTACTGATAGTTCGAGCTTTCCGACCCTCGGGCGGCCGTTCACCGAAGAAGACCCCCATCTTGAGGTCGACATCTTTACGATCGCCGGCGAAAGAATCAAGACTCTTGACAATATCACGTGGCGAGTGGCCCGCTTGGGCGAATACTATACCGAATGGGACCTGACCAACGAGTCCGGCGCTGAGGTGGCTGCGGGCGTCTACATTGCTCACGCTCGTCTGTATTCGAAGGCGCGCCGGGGTTACCTGGTGGCCCAGGACCGAGCCAAGGTGGCTGTTATTCGATGAAACTGGGACCGCGGCTGATAAGTCGGATAGCCCTCTTCTCCGCCCTGATCTATGTTCTTTCCATGGGCGCCGCCTATCTGCCCAACGTCAATCTGATTTTCTTTCTCGTGTTTTCGGCAGGCTTTCTGTGGGGGGCGGTTCCCGGCCTCCTGGTGGGGTCGATAGGCATGTGGCTGTGGACATCATTTAATCCCTTCGGCCCGGCTGCTCTGCCTCTGGCGCTGACCCAGGTAGGGGGAGCCGCAGCCAGTGGTATCGTAGGGGCTGTGTTCCGCCGCAGCGGTTGGCGCCATTGGGGCCGGATGACCCTGACGATCTGGCTGATCGTTGCCGCCGTCGTCTGCACTGCTGTTTTCTATCTACCCGTGAGCGCTGTCGACGCCTGGCTCTTTCAGCCTTTCTGGCCGCGGTTTCTCACCAGCCTGCTCTGGAGCGGTGTGTCCCTGGTGAGCAATGTTCTGATTTTCCCTTTGCTTTTCGGGGTAGTTCGGTACTTATATGAGAGAGAAAACGCTCTATAATGATAAGACGACTCTTCATACTTACCTCCTCGCTTGCCTGCCTCGCGGTAGTCACCCGGGCGGATGTGACCGAGGCCGATTCGGCCTTTCTGCCGACGTCGACCGACAGCGTGCCGGTGATCCCCGTTGAAGACAGCACTGCCGCTGATATGTCGATGCTTCTGGACTCTGCCGGTGCCATCGCACCTCCTGTCGACAGCCTCGGTGATTCCTCGATGACCGGGATCAGTTTCGAGGAGCGATACGAGGAGTACCGAAAGGCTCACTTGCAGCGTCCCCCGTCTTTGTCATATTTTGACAGTCTGGTTGCCTACTTCGCTTCGGATCGGCTGAATGTCAGGCCTCAGCGCGAGAGATCGTTCTATCATGACGCGGGCGACTACTTTCGTTTCGATCCCTCATATTTCATCGTTGAGCACCAGGCTACGCCGCTACGGAAGACGGTGCAGCCGTTCGGTCTGGGGGGTGACCGGCTGAACTTCGTTATTGATCGGCTGCCTGTGCATCCGTTCGAACACGTTCTCGAACCGGATGGTCTGGTTGATCTTGGCGATGTTCCCACGGCCTTCGACCACGATTTGTTCATTATCCCCGGCGCAACCGGGATGCTCTTCGGGGGACGGCAGGCGGTGGCGACGCTGATGACGTTGCCCCGAGAACCTGCGGCTGATGAGCCGGAGACAGCCATCATGGCCGACAAGGGCGGGTTGGGCTATTCCTGGGTCAGGGGGAAGTACTCCCGCCGATTCAAGGGGGGTAAGAACATCGACGCCGCGGTAGGCTACCGCAAGGCCGACGGGCTGGCGCCGTCCCGGGCCGATGACGCCTACCACTACGTGGGCGACATGTACTTTCCGCTCGCTCAGCAGTACGGACTCAGGGCCAGGGGGCAGTTGTACAGTCGCGACGGATGGTTGCCGGTACGGCCTGATAACGGGGGCGCAACGGTTTCCAGAAGCCGTTTCGATCGCTGTGCCGTTGTGGCCTTCGACTACCACAACAACGAACGCACCGCCCGCTATGAGACCGGATACGAGTATGTCAGGCAGGGATCGTTTACCGACGGCGCTATCCGATCCCGATTCAACATGACCGGTCACGGCGGTTTCCTGGCGCGAGAGTGGCTGACCGGCAGGACGATCATGAAGGCGCGGCTGGGCGGACAGGACCTGCAATACGACAGTTGGTATCAGATTCATAATCGCACGATCTTTGATGTCACCCTGGACCTCGCCCGTCTCAACGATGGACTCCGCTTCGCCATCACAGCCGGCGGGCGACACGAAAGGGACTACGGTTTCCTCCCCCGGGCGGCAGTAGCATTCAACGGGGAATCGGCACGGCTGTTCGTCCTGGCGTCGCTCGGCTACAGCGAGCGGGCGCCCTCTCTCCACGAGAGATACCTTCCCCTCCGACGGTTCTCGGTCTATGTGCCCGGCTCCTTCGACTATGCCGACGAAGGCAACCCGCAACTCAGCAAGGAACGCCAACTGGTGGGCAACTTTCTTGTCGAGCTGGGATCGTCCGGCAACAGCCTCCGTCTTTCCGTTACAGGCGGCAGGATATTCGACGGCATCGACTGGCAGGATCGACCAGCCATAGACAGCGTGGATATCATCGGCCCCTACACCCTGTTTTCACCGGCCAACGGCGATATTGAGTTTGCCGATATCACGATTCAAAAGGAAATCACGATCAGGGACGCTATCCGTTTCCATGGCGGCGGGGCATATCACCACGTGGACTATGCCCGGTTCGATGACAAGCCCTATCAACCGGAGTACCAGGCCTTCTCCGGTGTTGAGCTTCACTACTACTGGCGACAGAAGCTGCTGGGTCTGCGCGCGTACGGTGAGGTCGTCTATGTCGGCCCGTACCACGGGTACGATGAGAAGAACTTAGGCGACGGCATGGTCGCCAACGCCAAGCTGACTTTAGAGTTGAAAGACTTTCGTTTCCATTTTGTCTTCCAGAACGTTCTCTCCCGGGTCTATCGCTCACGGGAGTACATTACTTTTCCGGGTCAGTTTTTTTACTATGGCCTGGTCTGGAACTTCGTCAATTAGGCCAACGAATGGTCGCTTGACGGAAGCTGCGCTACGCGTTTAATTGGACTTCATGCACAAACTCAAGCTCTCACGCGAGGTCGCCTATCAGTTGGTGCTTGACCGGATAGGCAAGAACAACCTGCTCAAACATATACTGGCGGTCGAGGTTGCCATGCGTCGGTTGGCCGAGCATCTTAAGGAAGATGTCTCATACTGGGGGCTCACGGGACTCGTGCACGACCTGGACTACAATGAGACCAGGAATGACGAAGCCCGACATGCGTTCCTCGCGACAGAATGGCTGGAGGAGTATGATCTTCCCGACGAAATGGTTCACGCCATCCATGCTCACCCGGGCCACGTTCCCTGCCACAGCCGCCTGGACTGGGCGCTGTACTCCGTTGATCCGGCCACCGGCTTCATCGTGGCGTGCGCACTGATGCATCCGAGCAAGAAACTGGCGTCAATTGACACCGATTTCATGCTGCGACGTTTCAAGGAAAAGCGGTTTGCCGCCGGGGCGTCGCGTGAAAACATGGCTGCCTGTTCAAACCTGGAGCTTGAGCTTGACGAGTTCCTGGCGCTGGTTCACGAGAGCATGCTCACCATATCCGATCAGCTTGGACTGTAGCCAATGACCGACCGGCCCCTGTTCAGAAAAGACATCGTCGGCTGGTCGCTGTATGATTTCGCCAACACCATCTACTCCATGAACATCGTGTCACTCTATCTCAAGCGGTACATAGTCGAGGACTTGGGCCGGGATGATCGGTATTTCGACATACCCTTCTCGATCTCCATGCTGCTGGCTGCGCTTCTGCTGCCCGCTCTGGGAGCCATGTCCGATCATTCCACCCGCAAACGGATCTTTCTCCTTCTGTTCACGCTGACCTGCTGTATCGCCGTCGGACTGATGGCCTACGTGCCGTCTGGCGCTATCATGTTGATGATAATCCTGTTTATCATCTCCAATTTTTGCTATGAGGCCGGTCAGCCTTTCTACAATGCGCTGCTCTACTCTGTGGCCGACGGCAGGCAGGCCCGCTTCGTATCGGGAATCGGCGTGTCAATGGGCTATGTGGGAGCGATCCTTGGCATGATTCTGGTTCTGCCTTTCGTCACCGGTTCGGTCTACTCGTGGGACGTTCCCCTTCTCGATGCCGGCGGCAAGAATGCCTCCTTCTTGCCGACTGCGATTCTGTTCATGCTGTTTGCGCTGCCGTTGTTCCTGTGGGTGAAGGAGTCGCCTCCTGTCGCCGCGCGGAGAATCGGCTGGAAAGCCTCCTACAAGGACGTCTGGGACGGTATCCGTCAGACGCGCAAGTATCCCGGCGTGCTGCGTTTCCTCATCGCCGACTACTTCTTTGAAGACGCCGTGGCGACGGCCATAATCAACTTCGGGCTTTACTGTTCCCTCGTTATGAACTTAGCCGAGGAGCGCATCACCTCGTTTCTTATCGTGTCCACCGTGGCGGCGGTGCTGGGATCGGTCGTAATCGGGAAGCTGGCCCAGTATTGGTCGCTGAAAAAACTACTGAGAGCCATTGTCATCGGATGGGTTATAACGTTGACCTTGTTCGTCTTCATCGACAGCACGGCGGCCGTCTGGGTTCTCGGTTCGGCGGTGGGCGTGTTTCTGGGGGGGCTTTGGACAACCAGTCGGCCGATGTTGGCGGAGCTTGTGCCGCGCGGAGAACTGGGCCGCTTTTTCGGGCTGTTCGCACTTTCGGGGCGGGCTGCGGCGATAGTGGGTCCCCTCGTGTGGACAACCGTGGTATATCTTTTTCACCCGCAAAGACCTCTAGGCCAAACAGCGGTCGAGTTGCTGGGTATAAGCGACGTGGACAGCGGCAAGTTAGCATACAGGGTCGGTATTCTCTCGCTGGCGGTCATGATGCTGATTGGTCTGTACATCTTCAGGAAGGTCCCTGATTTGGGGAACGAGCGGCATGGTTAGGAAGAAGGATGACTGGTATCAGTACGCCGGGGCGGTGCACATTCATACTACCGAGTCCGACGGAACCAGGACGCTCGAAGAAGTGGTAGCTATCGGCCGCGAGGTGGGGCTGGACTTCATGATGTTCTGTGACCACATGACGCTCAGTAACCGTAAGGCGGGCAGGGAAGGCTTCTACGGTAAGACGCTTGTGGTCGTGGGGTATGAGCACAACGACCTTCAGGACGAGCACCATTACCTGCTCTTTGATTCGCCCCGGGTCTATCCTCCGGAGATGACCGCCGCGCAGTACGTGGCCGCAGGAGCCGGGGACGGCGCTTTGGGAATACTGGCTCATCCGGACGAAATCCGCAAGGCCCTCAAGGACCACCCTGCCTACCCGTGGAAGGACTGGTCGGTAGTGGGGTTCGATGGCATTGAACTGTGGAACCAGATGTCGGAATGGATGGAGAAACTGACCCGATGGAACAGGCTGCTGATGGCCTTTTCGCCCCGCAAGTCTATGGTCGCCCCCACCGCGCGGATTCTCAAAAGATGGGATGATCTGAACAAGACCGGCAAGTGCGTCGGCATCGCCGGTACCGACGCCCACGCCTTTTCCTTCAAGGTCGGGCCTCTGAAGGTGGAGATTTTCCCGTACAAGGTTCATTTCCGTTCACTCCGCTGCTATATTCTCCTCCGGGAGCCGCTGAGCAGGGACTTCCCGGCCGCCCGCAGGCAACTGTACGATGCCATCCGTGACTGCCGCCTGTTCTTTGCCAACGTTCGCTGGGGGGAAGCCGACGATTTCGAGTTCTTCGCCGACAATGGCAGCAGACGGGCGGTCTGCGGCGGGGAACTCCCGTGGGAGAAGGGTCTGGTCTTGCGTGTCAAGTTACCGTCGCCGGCCACTCTCCGGTTGGTGCACAATGGCGAGAAAATCCTTGAGACTCACTCCCATGAGTTGGAATACCAGGTCCCGGCCCCGGGGATTTACCGGGTCGAAGCCTTCAAAGGCAAGCGGGGCTGGATATTCTCCAACCATATCAGGATCGGACGCTGATATGGCTGATTCCCGTCAGCTGAAGGTGGATGTCGTTGATCTCACCTGTCCGGCAGGCTCTGATCCTTCGGTCGGCGATGACGGTGACGAGCCAGTCTTCAAATTCGTGCTGATAAGCTGCGATGCTCAGTTCAACTTCGTTTTAGGCCGGGTGTCGCAGTTCCCATACCATGCTAACTTGGTTGATCGGTTCTGCGACCGGCAGGGGATTGCTGCTGGTTGGGTCAGAAAGCCTGACCTGGTGGAAATCTACGACACCGAATACGCCGTCAGGGGAGGTGGCTGGATGAAGCTCGACCGCTCCGGGAATTCCCTTGAGGTCTACGGCAATTCCTCGGCCTATGGCAAGTACGATCCGAGTGATCTGAGCCTGGTCGTGAGAGTCCATCCCTTTTTCGCCGGCTATACTGTCAGCGTGAGCCGATAATCTCGCATTTGTGATAAAAGTAGCAAGCTCCTCTGGATGCCCGCCTTCGGTGGAGTGCCTACCTCGTTGGTTGACAGTAGAATACGGTCACAATAGGACTGTGCGAAGTAGCGTCCCGCGGCTCACAACGGCTTAAGATTATTCCATTTGTTCTTGACATCAATTCGCGCAATGGCTACAGTTGGGCAGTTGATCGTCAGAAATCGGAGAGCGTGACAGCAGCATGTTTGAGACATTTTTCCCGATCCTGTTCCTACTTCTCTTTGCAACGGTTCTGGCCGTTGCTCTACTCCTGATGTCAGTGCTATTGGGGCGCAAAACCAGGCTGGGCAAAAAGCGCGACCCGTATGAATGCGGCATAACTCCGGTCGGGACAACCAAAGACCCGGTGCCGGTCAAGTTCTACCTGGTGGCCGTCCTGTTCATCCTGTTTGATATCGAGATCGTCTTTCTCTATCCGTGGGCGGTCATATCTCGTAACCTCGGTCTGTTCGGGTTTGTGGAGATGTTGGTTTTTGTCCTTATCCTGCTGGTTGGCTACTTCTACATCCTCGGACGAGGGGCTCTCAAATGGGATTAGAGGAAAAGATCCCTGATTCGATCATCCTGACTACACTCGACAAGATGGTCAACTGGTCCCACAAGCGGTCGATGTGGCCGCTGGGGTTCGGCCTGGCTTGCTGTGCTATCGAGATGATGGCGGCTTTTGCCCCCCGTTTCGATCTGGCCCGGTTCGGTATGGAGGTGATGCGGCCGTCACCAAGGCAAGCTGACCTCATGATAGTGGCCGGTCGCGTGTCAATGAAGATGGTCCCCGTGATCAAGACCCT
>JAGLXI010000321.1 GCA_023132995.1 Candidatus Zixiibacteriota bacterium
TCCGGGGAATACTGGATTGAGTGGCTGCCATTGCCCTCGGTCAGCACTGTCAGGCCGGACCCGTCAAAATTGATACGATAGTAATGGATCAGATACGGATCCTCGTCCGGATTCCTGCCTGAGGCATGGAACCAGATCTGACGTTTGTCCTCATCGATAAGATCGATGCCACGTACAACCCATTCGCCTTTGGTGATCTGGTGGGTGATCTTTCCTTGCTTACCGTCAACGAGGTAGAGATGACGCCAGCCGTCCCGTTCGGACACATAGATTATCTCATCGGTTTCGTCCAGCCAGTTAACTCGATTCAGCCTCAGGTTCTCTGTATGGGCGGTCCAGATAAAAGTATCGGTTTTTTCGTCGATGAGGTTGCGGGTTTGGCTGGTATGAGAATCGATCTCAACGATGCGGAGACGCTGGTGACCACGGTCGACTTTTTCATAGGCAAAATGATGCTGGTCTTTTTTCCAGTGTAGTCGCGGTCCCTGCCAACCCAACTCCAACTTATCCACCGTGGGCTTGCTCTGTTTACGGGAGTCGATATCAAAGAGATTCAACTCATAGGTTGCGAACTTATCGCCCGGCAGAGCATATGAACGACTGCGGAACTTAGCCCTGCCACCGCCCACGGGTGACGATTCGATCAGGTATACCTCCTTGTTATCTCCCGGTTCAACGCGAAAGGCAACCAGTGTCCTGGAGTCCGGCGCCCAGGAGAACCTGCCGTAGGCATTGCCCTTGGTACCATCCGTACTGAGTTGAATTGCCTCGTCATTGTCCTTTAGGCGGACGGACACATTGTTGTCTTTGACAAAGGCCGTCCACCGACCGTCAGGCGAATCAATCGATTGACTCCGACGTCGGCCAGGGCCACGTTGTCGCCCGGATCGAGATCTCTGTTCGGCTGGCTCTGTAGAGGATTGGGACTGGGCTTCGTCTGTCTTGGAACACGTATAGGATATCAAGTCACAAATCCAAGTCGTCTGGTTCACGGTAAACCGAAGTTCCCTGGAGTTGTCCAGAAACTCGATTATGTCAAAGGGCAGTTGATCGGCTGAGTAGTCGACACCTGCGGCTTGCGAGAGGGCTGCGGCCAGCTTTTCATGGTCAAACGCCTTCTGACGGGTCCCTTGTTCGGCATTGACAAAAATAAACTCTCTGGTGTTGCCCTTCAAGTCGTTGCGATGCCAGAAACAGGTATTATCGGTAAGCCAATGGGGTGTGATCCCGGCCTTATAGTATCCCTGGACCCTGCGTCCCCATCGAGACCGGTCTCGTGGAGATTGCGCCAGTACGTTTGTGGTTTGAGTGTGATAGCCCGGTTCTACTGATGTGAATGCGTTAAGGGTCGGGTTCTGACCGGCCCCAATTATCTCGCCAAGCATTAAGAGCAACGCAGTAAGTTTGATCGATATGATATGGTCTGTCATAAGCATTTTTTACCTCCGGTAACGCCAGTCCACTTTTCCTTTATAGGCCATGGTCTCTTCCACGAGGGCGAACAAGTCGGGGTCGTATTCCTTAAGCGCTTCGCGCGTGGCGATTGGATGGTCGGCATCATTGGGCGGTGCGCCTGCGCCGGCTGCGTCGAAGTAAGCCAGCACGCCCTCGGTCCAGTATTCCACGCGATTGTGAACGGCAGCCGTGCCTTTCCACAAGCTCTTGCTCATAGCGCTGTCATAGAGTTCCTTGAGCTTTTCGTCGAACCGGATGTCCATTCGCCGGACGCGCAGTTCATATTGCTGTACATTCCGCCTTCTGTTCTCCCAGTTGGGATCGACAGGGCGCTTGCCCGTCACGTAATAGAGCGCCTTGGCAAAGACACGGATGACCTGGCATTCGGTGGCGTACGGATCATCCAGGTCGCCGAGCACGTTTTCCTGATCCACGACCAGCAGCTTTACTTCGGGAGAGTAATCCAGGAACCGCGTTGTGTGATCCAGGTTCTCCACTGACGTCTTCTTATACTCAGGCAGATCGGACAGGCTCTCCTCAGGGCCCAGGACGACCAGCTTTACACCATCAGCGATAAGTGCCTTGAGGATGTCGTGGCGGTAGGCGAACATCTTGCGGATCGTGTCATTGGCCTTGAGCATGGCCTCGTCACTGGCCTCCCGACCGATTACAGTAAACTCGCGGGCCCAGGTGAACTTCGTGTAATAGGGATCGATATGGAACTTGGCCGGAGGCCTTTCGACGTTGGGCAGAGTTTGCAGCCAACTGTAACGCCAGTCCTGATCTGCTCCCAAATTAAAGGTACTTCGCACCAGTTCATAGCCTTCCGGGTCATATATCTTGAGTTGCTCCCGCGTGCCGACAGGACCATGGTTCCAGTTGTTGACGCGGTTGCTGTCGAAGTAGGCCTGGGCGATCTCGGCCCAGTATTCGGCCGAGTTGGACCCGGCATAGGTGTCTTTATAGAGGCCTTTTTTTACTGCGTTTCGGTATACTGAGTTCTTGCGATCCCTCCACGTCGGGTCCACCCTGCTCAACGTGCTGTCAATGGTGTGGCAAAATTCATGCACGGCGATGCTCTCGTCGTCATACCGATCAATGGGCAGGCTGAGCAGGTTCTCCTCGCCGAAGCTCGTGGGGAAGCCGCCGGTGCCCCTCACACGCTCGTTGAGATAATCCGCGTTGCGGGCATTCCTGTTTTCCGGAAGGTCGGTGTAAACCTGGTTCTTGCCGATGATGACCAGGTACATGCCACGTTCGACCAGGGCTTTGAGAACGTCGGGCCGGCCGGCCAACATGTGGGTGACGATGTCGTATGTACGCTGAAGAGCCAAATCCGCTACCTCGGCAGCGGCCACAACCGGCATGCCCTTGACATCGA
>JAGLXI010000322.1 GCA_023132995.1 Candidatus Zixiibacteriota bacterium
CCTTGACACCGCAGGTTATACGAGTTGACAAGACGGGGCGATTGTGTCATATTATAGGTTATGCTGTAGTAGGAGTTGACGCGTGAATCTGTACAAACGGACATTCCTGGTTCTGAGGCCCTACTGGAGGCAGTTGCTCACGGCATCGCTGTCGGCGGCGGTGCATGCCGTGCTGGCCGGGATGCTGGTCTGGCTGGCCGGGCCGCTTCTGATGACACTCTTTCACGTGGACTCAATCGGTGGCGTGCAGCCCGGGGAAGTCGTGGCGCAGGCGCCGTTGACACCTGAAGCGGGAGACGCGACCGGGCTGCGGGGCTCCCTGGCTGATCTCTCGGCATGGATAACCGGGCTCAGGGAAACAATGAAGGCCTACGTCCATGATGTGGTGATGGCCACAAGCCGGCGCGACACGCTGATGAACTTCTGCTGGCTCATAATGGCGGTGGCCATTTTCAAGAATCTCTTCTTGTACCTGCAGGGCTTCTTCATGGCCTTCGTTCAGCAGTCTGTCATACGCAGTCTGCGCAACCAGCTTTTCGAGAAGTACCAGCGGCTGTCGTTGGATTATTTTCACAGCCGCCGGACGGGCCGGATCATGTCCCGAGTCACCAACGATGTCGTGGTGCTGAACGAATCGATTGACCTGAGCTTCAACCACCTGGTTACAGACTCGATCATGGCGCTGATCTTTTTTGCCTTTCTCATAATCCTGAGTTGGAAACTGACGTTGCTGGCCATGATCGTTCTGCCTCTTGTGTTCGCGTTCATCTGGTTCGTCGGGAAGAAAATGCGCAAGTATTCGGAGCGTTCCCAGGAACGCATGGCGGACGTCAACTCGGTGCTTGAGGAAGCCGTCAATAACGTGCGCATTGTCAAGGCTTTTTCGATGGAGGGATTCGAGTTCAAAAAGTTCGGCGACGCCACCTTTCAATTCTTTCGTTCGCTATTGCGCATGACCCGTATTCGCCACCTGGCCTCGCCGATAAACGACACCCTCATCAGCTTCGCCGGGGTGGTCATCCTGCTCTACGCCGGGGCGAGAATCATCGCCGGCACCGGGGAAATGGACGCCGGGGATTTCATGACATTCCTGGTCGCCATGTTCTCCATGATCAAACCGGTCAAGTCGCTTAGCCAGATACACATCAAGGTTCAGGAGGGTATCGCGGCCGCCCAGCGTATCTTCAAGGTCCTTGACGCCAAAGAGAAGATCGTCAACGCCCCGGGGGCGCGCAGGATCGAGACTTTCCGTGAATGCATAAAGTACGACCATGTCAGTTTCAGCTACAACAGCGGCGTCGAGGTCCTCAAGGAGATCAGTTTCGACGTCCGTATCGGCGAGGTAGTGGCAGTCGTGGGGCCGTCCGGGGGGGGCAAGTCGACGTTGCTTGATCTCCTGCCGCGATTCTACGATCCCCAGGAGGGCAGCATCAGTATCGACGGCACCGATATCCGCAGCCTGACCCTTCATTCGCTACGCCGTCTCATGGGTATCGTTACTCAGGAGACCCTGCTCTTCAACGACACCATACGCAACAACATCGCCTATGGCATGATCGAAATGTCCGATGATCGCATCACGGAATCGGCCGCAATGGCCAATGCCGATCGTTTCATACGGGAGTTTGATAACGGTTACGACACGCTGATCGGCAATCGCGGGGTGATGCTATCCGGCGGTCAACGGCAACGGCTGGCCATTGCCCGCGCCCTGTTGAAGAACCCGCAGATACTGATTTTCGACGAGGCCACCTCGGCCCTTGACACCGAGTCGGAAGTCCTGGTTCAGGAGGCGATCGGTCGCCTGATGCAGGACCGCACCACGCTGGTGGTCGCTCACCGGTTGTCGACTATCATCAATGCCGACAGGATCATAGTGATTGACAGGGGCCGAATCGTAGAGGACGGTGGGCACGAGGATCTCATCCGCCGTGGCGGGCTTTATGAGAGGTTGTATACAATGCAGTTCAAGAACGGGGAGGGGGCGCTGTCGGCCCGGACGGCTCTGACCGACGGAGCGGACGCGGAGGAATAGGTGCCGACGAAAGCCGTCAAAAAGGGCGAGTACCTCCTGAAGTGGTTCTTGCGGTCGCTTTTTCGTCTTTTCTTCAAGAAGGGCGACCGTTCCCGATGTCCGGTTGATCCCGACAGTATCGAGTCGGTTCTGATCCTTCGCCCCGATAAGCTGGGCGACATGATTGCCACCATCCCCGCCATTCATGCTCTGAAAAAACGATTTCCCCACCTGCGCGTCGAGGTGCTGGCCTCGCCTCGCAACAAGGAGTTGATCGAACGGGACCCCGATGTCGACGCCGTGCACATCTATCGAAAAAACCTCCGTTACGATCTGCCCCTGGTTCTGCGTTTGCGCAAGAGAGACTTTGGTGTCATCTACGACCCGATCAGCCTTGACTCGGTCACCGGTTTACTCTTGTCGAAGTTCATCGGCAAAGGCGCCGTGCGGGCCGCCTCTCGGAAACAGAAGTTATTAACATACTACGATTACGGTGAGCCGTGCGACCCCGATGGTCACGATCACAACTACGACAACGGGCTGCTCATCTTTAACGTGTTTGGAATTGACCCGCGGGAGGTTGACCCTTTTCTGCCGGTGTTCGTTCCCGAGGATTCATGCGCCAAAGCCGACCGGTTCTATGTCGATTTTCCCCGCGAGGGATATCTCTTGATCGGCGTGAACATCTCCGCCGGCAGCCCGACCCGGTCGCTTCCGGTTTCGAAGTACCGGGCGGTGCTGCAGGCCATCGGTC
>JAGLXI010000323.1 GCA_023132995.1 Candidatus Zixiibacteriota bacterium
GCCGCTCTCGCCCGGCAGAGAAAATTCGCCGTGGGTACGGGGGTGTTGATGTCCGATCCTGCTTTCGTTGAGGCGAACCGAATCGACCTGGATATCACCTACATCGTGAGTCCGGACAACGAAGAACCGTTCATCTCCGCCGAGGAACTTGAACGTCTCGCGCCCACTGTCATCGAGCACCATCGCCGGCTCAAGAACTCCGAAGGCGACTGCAGGGATGGCGATATTCCCATGCTCGGCTGGCAGTCATTGCCGGATGAAATCACGCGGAGTCATCTGGACGAAATAGCGGCGGCCACTACCGAGCTCTCAGGCCGGATCGACGCATTCGTTTCGGTCGGCATCGGCGGGTCCTACTTAGGGGTCGCGGCGACTTTCATGGCCCTGACCCACACCTACTTCAATCAGCTATCCCGAGATCGGAGAAATGGCGCCCCAGAAATCTATTTCCTGGGACAGAACACCGATCCGGATTTCTTCCGCGACACCCTCGACATGCTTAAGGGCAAGCGAGTCGGGCTGAATGTCATCTCCAAGTCGGGGACGACAACCGAGACGGCGATCGCCTTTCGCATATTGCGTCGGATGCTCGAAGATCGTGATCCGGGCCGTGCGTCCGAGTTGATTATTGCCACCACCGATCGGACCAGAGGAGCTCTGCGCTCCCTGACCAAACAGAAGGGCTACCGATCATTTATCGTTCCTGACAACGTAGGGGGGAGGTTTTCCGTTCTCACCGACGTCGGTCTGGTCGGGCTGGCCATGGCCGGGATCGACATCTATGAGTTTACGGCCGGATTCCGTCACATGAAAGAGCGTACCGACGGCGATGATTTCTGGTCAAACCCAGCTATGGTTCATGCCGCCGTGCGTCACCTGGCTTGGCAGAAGGGCAGGAAAATTGAAGTCGTGGCCACCAATTCGGCAGCCATCTACCACCTGACACGATGGATGGAGCAGCTTTTCCCCGAGAGCGAAGGCCACAACGGTTTCGGCATGTGGGTCTCTCCCTCGATGTATTCCGAGAAACTTCACGCCAATGGCCAGATGGTGCAGGACGGGGAACGCAATATCCTCGAGACCTTCCTGTGCCTGGCGGAAAGCGATAACGAAATGGAGATCCCGGTCGACGGCGATGATGCGGACAAACTGAACTACCTGCCGGATTCCGGGAAGAAGATGAACTTCGTCAACCGGCTGGTTATCGATGGCCCTGCCTATGCCCACTTCAAAGGCGGCGTGCCCAACATGACCATCACTATCCCCCGCCGCAATGCTTTTAACATCGGGCAGTTCTATTACCTGATGGAGCGGTCGGTGGCTCTCTCGGGATATCTGGCGGGGCACAATCCGTTTGTGCAGCCCGCGGTCGAAGCCTACAAGAAGGCGATGTTCGCGCTGGCAGGAAAGCCGGGCTGGGAAACCGAGAGCGAGGCGATGTCTGGGGCGACAGGCCGCCTGAGACGAACTGTCATTTGACGTCCGGAGCGGAACGGGCATCAGAATTGCTAAATAATTCCTCTTGACAATGTGGGTGTGAGCCGATAAATATACAGAGTGATCATGAATGGTTTCCGTAACTGCTTTTGTCGAAGGCTTTATTCTTGCTATCAGATCTTTGGAAAAAGCTCAATGTGGGGACCGACGCGCAATAGTGCGCTTTAACGCGTTTATCCTGACAGATGGAATCCGCGTGAGAATGAAGGGTTCTTGTCAGGACAAACAGGATTGGAGTGTAGAGTGAACATCTACATTGGCAACCTGTCGTTTGACACGACAGACGAGCAGTTGCGACAGGCGTTTGAAGGCTTTGGCGAAGTCTCAAGCATTAATATCATTACGGACAGTTACAGCGGGAAACCAAGAGGGTTTGCTTTTGTAGAGATGTCCAATCAGAACGAAGCTGTTGCTGCAATTGCCGGTTTGAACGGCCAGGAACTTGACGGTCGCACGTTGAATGTCAACGAAGCGC
>JAGLXI010000324.1 GCA_023132995.1 Candidatus Zixiibacteriota bacterium
GGCGGTGTCAAGAATCCCTATTATCCGAACTTCACTAACGATGGTTCAGATAAGCTTCAGATGAAGGGGCCCGATGTCTATAAGTTTGCAGTTCGCGAGATGTACAATGCCTCAATAAAGGTTATTGAAGACGCCGGATTAGATCCTTCTGACATATCATTAGTCATTCCACACCAAGCCAACATCCGCATCATACAAGGACTGGCCAAGCGATTGCATGCCAATATGGACAAGGTGGTCGTGAACATCGACAAGTACGGAAATACGTCCTCAGCTTCCATCCCTTTGGCTCTCGATGAAGCTAACCGTGCTGGCCGGATGAAGAAAGGTGACAAGGTACTATTGGTTGCTTTTGGCAGCGGGTTGATATGGGCTTCCGCGTTGGTGGAGTGGTGATAACAGGAGCGTCCAAATGACGAGTAATGATAGAAGTTCCGTATTCGAGTCCAGCGGCGATTACCTTGATTCCTACGTTGAAGATGGTGTTGGTGTAATCCATCTCAAGGACAAGGTCTTCGAGATGGCGACAAACCTGTCGCTCAAGGCTGCGCTGTTCGAGAAGATCAAGATTGCAGAGGAGTCCCCAGTCATCAAGGTACTCCTTGTTATGAGTGATGAGTCAATACTGGGCGAGGAGAAATACGCCCAATTTTGGACGGATACGGTTGAAGCGCGCGACGGGAACCAGCAAACGTCCCGCCAAGTAAATGCACTGGCCCAATATATTGAAATGATGTGTGGTTACGGAAAAATCGTGGTCTCTGCGGTTCGAGGTTCGGTTGTTGGGGCCTTCCTTGGGGCTATTCTCTCGACCGACTTTAGGGTGGTTTCGGAGAATACTGTCTTCTCGTTTCCGCACATGCAATACGGAATGCCACCTCAGGGAGCACTGGCCTTCCTACTACCGAGGTATATCGGCATCGCGAAGGCTAAGAGCATCCTCCTTCGCGCAGAACCGATCCTGGCGTCGCAGGCATTGGATCTCGGGTTAGTGGATAATATCGTTTCGAACACTGGCTTTGAGAAGGCGTGTCTGGAGTTTGCCAGGGAGTTGACACATCTGGCACCGGAAGTCGTCGGAATGACAAAACGCCTGTTCGAATGCAGCATGAAGGAACTCCACACCTATTTTGAACTCGAGGCGAAGCTTGTTGGGTTGCATAAGGTGAAACTGCCGCCAGACTAGGATCGCGTGTGATTTACGGGTACCTCCCCTCTCGCTACATTGTATCTGATATCCAAAGAACCGGAATGATTGTAACACGGACGACTCATGGGACATAACAAACTCGGAAGATTGTCGAGGACTCAACCTTGGCGAGAAGTGATTGAACTGCTGCGCACCAGCGAAGATGTCTCACGAGGTCTGGTATATCTACACTCGGTCCTGTCGAGCCGGCTACCTACCGGCAAGGTAGGATGCTGATAGACCGAGTGTAGTGCCGTCCACTGACAGGTGCTGTCAGTCTTTTTCATCATGTCCGTTGTCCTCCATACGTCACGTCGGTGACAGCACACATTCGGTGCTGACTCACCAGTGCGAATGGCTGCGAACCTGTGACGGGCAGACGGATTTAACTTGCGATTGCCGCTTAGAGAGCAGTTTTGGCAAGGCAGGGGATGAACAACAGCTTGCCATCGGCCAGAGGAACCCAAAAACACCGCACGAGGGAGAACTCCCGCGCGGGAACAACAATGCAAATATGACATTACGCTCGATTATTGAACGAGCCTGATGAAGTCAAAGTAGTACGGATAGAGCTTGAAAAGTGGAATATCCGGAAATACAAATTTCTGTTGCGTAGTCCTATTTTTTCTTGATTGATGAAAATGCTTCAAGAAACATTTTCTGAAAGTTATTTGGGACATTATTGATAGCACCATTGATTACATCAAGCACTTTGTCAGGTCGAGCTTGAATTCCTAATCTCTCGCCTTCGATACTAATAAATCCGGGTATAAATACTTGCAAGCTTTTGATAAGTGATTCAATTTGTGCTTTTGACAATTGCAATTCATACTTATCCTTCAATCTAATACGCACTGAAGCTATCTCAGGGGGTTCATTATCATTTTTTTGTAATTCATAGATAACATCTGTAAACGCCGGAGTAAAAGTGTCCCAAAGGGCGGTCGAAAAGTGTACCACCCAGCTCCAGAAGCGTAAGCCAACCCCCCTTGCGCGCGTCAACCCAGCCGCGATTCGGCGGCCAGCAGGCGCGAGGCAATGGCCTCGACCGTCTCCAATACGCGCAGAAAAGTCCCTAACACTCGGCAGTACCTCCCCACTAAGGAATTAGATCGGAACTTTTCCGGGGTGTATACATATAAGTGGTTATCGCACCGCCGATTAGGCCGATTTCAGGAGGGTTTCAAAGGGGACAGGTGGTAGAACCAGTGTTTTCCATAGAAAGGAATACCGGGCACCGGAGTCGAACAGGCGTTGGCGCCGGCGGCAGGGATCAAAGCGAGCCTTCAGATAGCGTAAACCATATCCCCCCTGTGTGTGTCAGCTTGCTCTTTTGGGCGCCACCCGCAACAAGACAACTATCGATCTTTCAATCTCCAAAGAATGGAAGAGCGCCCCCCCGCCTTTATGCGGGCCTGTAACCGTTCCGGGCATCACACTACATTGCGGGCAGGATGCAAGGCGATTGTCCTCTGTTGTCTACTTGTGTACCTTAATGGAGAGGACTTTGTCTCTGAGGGACAATTCTCGCGGACAGCGGCGTGACCTTCTAAGTAGGTATCCTCCGTACTCTTACAGGGCTCTGACGCAGTTCACGCTCGCCGTAAGTAATCCTAATTGCCCATTTTCTCCGAATTTCTGAATTCGGTGCAAAAGGGGACAATCAGGGACAGTTCAAATAGTTGCGGCGAAGTTCGAAACGTGGTTCAGGTGGGGAGCTTAAATATATGGGCACGGGCTTGCTGAGGCTCGTGGTCAACAGATAGAGCGGGGGCATGGCGGTATCGCTTTCCCGGTCTTGTAAGGGGCTTCAACATAAGAGGTATGAGCATTGGTTCTCCGCTTCTTGCGACACCGCATCCTGACGTGGCGCAAGATCGCTACCAACACAGACAACAAAGGCCGCCCATCCCCGGATGGCCTCTGGGCGATCAGCAAACCAGTCTGATTTGCCTAATCCTCCCCCCGCAGGTCTTTATCAATCTTGTACTTCTTGAGCTTGTCGAACAGGGTGGTGTAATCGATCTTCAGGATCCGGGAACACTTGCGCTTGTTGTTGTGGACCTGCTTAAGAACGCGGATGATGGCGCTCTTCTCGGCCCGCATCTGGGCATGGGCGCCGATCTCCTTGAGTCCGGCACCTTCGCGCAATTGGATTTCGTCAGTGCGCTTCAGACGGATGGCCAGGTGGTCCGGCGTGATCTTCTTGCCCTCGGCCAGAATCACCGCCCTCTCGATAGTGTTCTCCAACTCGCGCACGTTGCCCGGCCAGTGGTACTTCTCCAGGAGGCCGATGGCCTCGCGCGCGAGTGTCTTGGGCGGCTTCTTCATCTCACGTGTGTAGCGGACGATGAAATGATCGGCCAGGTCACGGATATCCTCCGGGCGTTCGCGCAGCGGCGGGATGTTTATGGGGAAAACCGAGAGGCGGTAGTAAAGGTCTTCGCGGAAGCGTTTGCTCCCGATCATTTCATTGAGGTCCATGTTCGACGCGGCGATAATCCGAACGTCAACATCCACTGTCTTGGTGCCACCGAGGCGCTCGAAGTTTTTCTGCTGCAGTACGCGCAGAAGTTTGGCCTGCAGGGCGATGTCCATGTCGCCGATCTCGTCGAGAAAGACGGTGCCGCTGTTGGCGATCTCGAACTTGCCCATCTTGCGCGCGTGGGCTCCCGTGAAAGCGCCCTTCTCGGAACCGAACAATTCGTTCTCCAGAAGCTCGCCCGGGATCGCGGCACAGTTGATAGCGATGAAAGGTCGGTCCCTGCGGGGTGAGAGCATGTGGATCGACTTGGCGAACAGCTCCTTGCCGGTGCCGGTCTCACCGTGAAGCAGTACCGATGCGTCCGAACCGGCCACTTTCTGAATCAACTTGCAGATCTCCACCATCCGGGGAGTCTTACCGATAATGTTCTGAAAGCCGTCGACCGCGAACAACTCCTCCCTGAGCAGGCTGTTCTCGGCAATCAGGCGGCGGTTCTCCAGCGCCCGGTTGACCAGTACACAGAGGTATTCGGTGTCAAACGGTTTGGTGATGAAATCATAGGCACCCTTTTTCATCGCTGCAACGGCATCCTCGATAGTCCCGTAGGCGGTCATGACGATCACCGATGTGTTCTCGTCGACCTCCTTTACACCGTCCAGCACCTGCAAGCCGTCGACATCAGGCATCTTCAGGTCGGTCACGACCAGGTCGTAGGATTTGTTGCGGGCCAGATCGAGTGCTTTCTCCCCATTGTCGGCGGCATCGACGCGGTAACCTTCTTCAAGGAGCGTCTCGGTCAGCATGTTGCGCATTGAGTCTTTGTCGTCGACCACAAGGATATTGGGCATCTTCTACACCTCGGAATTGACCTGATCTGCCTGCCGTCTGAGGCAGTGGCAGAGTTCTATTATCACTTTATCGGATAAAACCGCCGACGGTCAAGGCTCTCGTCTGTTCAATTGTCCAACAACCTGTAGGTGGAAAGCCTCACTCGTAATCAGCCGTAGAGGCTCGGAAACCCTGCGGGGATTCAGGTGCGGACGGGTCAGGCCGATGGCGGAAAACGCGATTCGGCCCGCAACTGTGGCTACTGCCTTCTGGGAAGGAATATGTCAAGGGCGTGAGTGAAATCCCCAACGGTCAGCCTGAGAACATACCTGCCGCGATACCCCCCCGAGCGTGGCGCCCATTCATACACATACCGACCCTTGTTCATCAGCGAGTCGATGACCGGTGTGTCGACCAGCCTGCCCCGTCGGTTGAAGACGCTAATCGAGACCAGTGCGGAATCCTCGGTCAGTTCGAAACCCACTGTGGCACTCTGGGGTCCGTCGACAAGATAGAGATGGCTTCGTGTCTCCCACTTCTTGAAGCGGGCCTTGACTACGCCATAGTTGCGTCGTCCGCAATCATTGAGGCAGTATCGATAGGTACCGGGTTCAACAAAGTGCCCCGAATCGTCCTTCTTGTCCCAATAGAAGTTATAGTAACCGGAAGGCAGGGGTAGGTCCAGCAGGTGACGCACCACCCTGCCGCGGTCGTCGACCAACTCAATTGTCACGCGGCATCGACTTACCCGCTCCGCCGGCAACCAGATGCGAACCCGCTCGGCCTCTTCGGGATCGTCGGGCGGTGTGATCAGGTCGGTAAGAGCCTGGGGTGATATCTCCCCGCCCACAGACAGTGCCGTTCCGCATGATATGACCAGGGTCAGAACTAAGAACACGACCGACGGCCACCCGGCTCTGTCAGCGGCTTTGCTCACGGTGCAGGACGAGGAGTTCGCCGACATGTGGGCGCGCTCGGCGTACGGGCAGAACTGATCTTTGCGTACCTGCCGGCGGGAGTCACCCGCCGGCGGGTACGGCTGGCAAGTCGTGCGTGGATCAGCAGTGACCTATGGGCACGGCGGCGGTGCGGGGCCGGAGTTGAACATGTAGTCCACTAAGTACACCAAGTCGGCTATGTCGATAGGTTCGACACCACTGCCGTCTACATCGCCTTCGCCCCAGCACACGGGAGTGGGTCCCTCGTTGAACATGTAGTCCACTAAATAGACCAGGTCGGCAATGTCGATCGGAAGGACACCGCTGTGATCCACGTCACCGCGGATGGCACAGCACACGGGATCGCACGCATCCCCCACATCATCGCCGTCCGCGTCCTCCTGGCCAGG
>JAGLXI010000325.1 GCA_023132995.1 Candidatus Zixiibacteriota bacterium
GAATGCAATCGTGATCTTGTCAGCAAGTTCCACCTGCCCGACGAGCATCAGGAAGCGCACCAAGTATTTGTAGCCAATCACGAAACTGTAGCGTCGGCGCCGGTAGTATGGAGCGGGCACCGACGTGTCCTTGATGTATTGGCGCCAGCGATCCGGATAGTGCTTCGCGGCGAGTCTAAGCCGCGTCATTATCTCGATCTCTGACGTGTAGTAGCTATTCCAGCCATGGCGATGAATGTGGACTTTGACCAGCCACGGGTATGCAGCGTCCTTGCCCTCGACCGCGAGGCTCACAAGGAAGGCTTGGTATAGGGTTTCCTCGGCACCGTAGGTTGTTTCGCTCGTCTCGAAGTAGGAGAGGATCGATTTCAGAGCGTGCGATGCTTTGCCCTGGTTCTTCCAGTGATGGAGCCACTTTACCATGAATTCCTCGCGGCTCCTGTAATGAACAGCCGCAGCTGCTTTGACAACCGCGGCGAAATCCTTATAGCCGAACGATGTGGGGTCGACCTTAGCAGCCTCTTTCTCCCGCTCGGAAAGCTCCTCTTCCTTTGTTATTTTGATTTCCCGAGCTTTTGGCGAGCGGCCGAGAAATGCATTCCGACTATCGATGAGCTCACGGGCGGCAGGTTCATTGACCGCACGGTCCTCGAGAGCCCCCAGGGTTCGCTCGTCAAGGAATGTTCGGGATAGTGCGGCACCTTCCGGGGATTCGAGATCCATCACCTTCGCGAGTTCGATCAGGCACTCGTCGGCATAGGAATAATCGTCGGTCGAGAGGTAATGTTTGTAAAGAGAGGGCAGCCGATCGGGCGCAACTTTCGCCACGACTTCGATAAGCTCAGATCGCACGTGATTCGTCTCGTCGCCGTCCGTAAATTCCGTAATCATCTCGATGATTGGAACGAGCGTATCGATGTGTGCCCGCGCGACGGCCGGTTTCTTCACGTTCAACTCGACAACTGCATCGAGCACATCCATCGCGTGGAGGTCTTTTCGCCAGCCATAGCCGACAAGGCATTCTGCAGCGTGCGCCAGAAACTCGGCCTGTCTTCCGTCCTCATAGAGGAGCGCCAAGTTCGCGAGTTCTGTCCAACGCCCTGAACGCTCGTTGAACTGCGTCACATTCGCTGAAAGAGCTTTCGCCTCGTCGGTGAGAATCGCCGCCGCACCGCCCTTATCAAGGAGAGGAATCCTGTCGCCCACATTGCGTGTCACCCAGATTGTGTCAGACCAATGGGCGGATTGGCGCGCTATGCTCAGCTCCGAGGCCGGCACCTTCGTATTACCGGGATCGGAAAGCCCAAGGAAATGCAGGTCTACGGCGATGCGTCGGAGAGCCTCGTTGAATGCCCGGTACTGTGCAGATTCTCTTTCAGGAGCTGGACCCCACAGGACAGGCTTGACATCAGCAGCCTTGGCGTAGACGGCCGAGAAGGTGAGAACGAGCCGGCCTCCCGCAATGTCCCGTGCAATCTCCTCGAGCTTTGCCATACCCTGCGGTAACCACCCCAGATCTGCGTCACCGAGCCCCGGATGGATTATAGAGTAATCGCCTCCTTTCGCGCAAAAACCTACATACAGAGCGGTCCAGAACACCTCGTAGAAAAAGGACGTGATATCCTCGTTCTCACCGAGTGAATAGTGCTCGCGGATGAGGTTGTTGGGCACCGGAGGGATATGCACTTTTATCTTTGCGTCCCGATCGCGCCATATGAAAAAGCATGCAGCAAAGGCAGAGAGGGACTCGTTACCGAGAGGGACGAGTTCTCTGACATCCGCGCCTTTGAAACTGCCCGCCCGAATGAGCGCGTCATGGATCAATCGCCGGTGATCCTTCCACTTGGCGCCTTTTATCGTCTTGCGGACAAGCTGAAGCCCGTCGATGTTTTGCGCATCATCTAGCAGACGGATGAACCTCGAGACATGGGGCTCTGACTTCCTGAAACCACGCGCATAATTTAGCGTACAACGCACTGTATCCTTATCCATCAGCGCACTCACCGAGAGGAGGTGATCCGAAAGCTCCGTGAATTCTCGCTCGGGGCGGTGCCTCAGCGCGATCCATGCGTTGACGCGGCGAGCCAGTTCGCTCAAGCACGCTGGAAAGATCTGGGAGGACATTTCTTTTGGGCTGAGGTAGGCCAGCTGTGTCACTTCGCTGTCAGTCAAGCCGTGGATGTCATCGAGAAGGTTCAGCGTTTGCTGGCGGTTGTCGGAAACTGCCAGTGCAGCCGCTCGGTAAATGGCAAAATCGTACGATTGAAACTCGCGCGCGTTTGAAACGCGGGTCTTAAGACTGCGAAGGGCTACTGTTCGCGGCAAGTCTCCGTCTTTGAAGGTCTTCGCTTCCGCAGCGGCGAGGATATTTTCAATCTGCTGATCGGGCCAGCCCTTCGCGAGGGACTCGACGACCCAATCCCGCGTTGTACCTGCGAGCAAATCCTTGAAATCGCCTGCCTGCGCCCTTGCGAGCCATAGCCAGCCCCATCGCCAGTATTCAGGCGCATCATTCGCGAGCCAGTTGATGATCTTCGGCAGGAGCGCTTGATAGCTTTCCGCATGGTCATCCCGCTCCCGCACCCATGCGAAGATGCTCGAGTGGAAAGGGACCATGCCGGCATTGCGCGGCTCCAAAAGGTGGTCGATCTGGCTGAAGTCCCCTAGCACCTGCCTTATGCCGAGGCTTGGCCAGAAGAAGTCCGATCCCGCGAGCATGTGGAGGGCGTTCTTGGCATCCGCACTTAGGCGAGCCCAGAGTCCCCGATAGTAGCCGCGGATATCACCATCCGGACACGGCGGGAGCAACTGAATTGCCTCAGCAGACGTTGGGCGGCCTGCGCGTATAAGACCCTCATATGCGTAAATCAAATGCAGCGGGTGGCCCTGGCTAATATCGAAAAACGCTCCCGCGATCTCGTTGATCATTTGGGAACGCCGCTCGGGAGTCGGATCAAACCGGAGGATGAGTGGCCGCGCCTTGTCCTGCTGCACGACCCAGCAATGGACCGCGACCTCGTCCATGCGCGGAATCTCGATCCAGTCATCGCCATTCGCGATCGTCAGCAGCTTGCCGGGCAGCTGCTCGTCAGGGACGCGCTGCGTTCCGACGATAAGACTGACATTTGGCGGCAACGGGAGCAGCTCGTTGAAGAGGTGATTGAGTTGGTCGACGCGCTGCGTGTCGCGCCAAACGTGATCGAGCCCATCGACGACGATGAAGAGTCGCTGACCTTTGGCGGCGAGGTTAGCCGCGACAATCCCGATGGCGGACCGCAACTTGTTGGTATCTTCCTCGACGCCTGCCATGGCTTCAGGATAGCGCACATAGAGCTGATCCATAAGCGAGGTCGAAATCTCGATGAAAGAGATACGGTTGGAACTCGAGTCCTCTGCCGACAAAAAGTAATGGTGTCGCGTGACGGCTGCGCCTTCCTTTTGAAGCTCCTGCGTCAGATAGCTGAGGTAGGTGCTCTTCCCGCATCCGGGCGTTCCCCAAAGGATCGTGATCGGATTGCCGTCCTTCGTGATGCGTGCAAGAAAGGTCTTGTCGAAGGCCTCGCTTGGCGGGCTGTAGCCGTCGGGGACGATAAAATCCTGTCGGATAGGTTGCGGGCGGCGCTTCGTTATGAGCTGCACAACATGCTCCCGCAGAATACGTCCATCGGGCTCCGGCTGGTTCCGGTATATCGCCCAACGCCGCACATGGTGGCGGAAGACGAGCCAGCCCGGCGAATCCGTGTCCGTAGGCACAAGTTGATCGCGCAAATAGCTTTCGTATTCGTCTAGGTCCGGCATACCTCCCAAGAAATCGAAGGTACTGAAGAAGGTCTTGGCCTCGGCGGCGCCTCCGCACGCGCTCTCAACTGACTCGCGAATTTCCTTTGTTAGGCGGTCAAGGTCGACCCGCATGCCCTTCAGGCACTTGGCAAACTCCGCAGACGGTATGCGGTTTGTTTTAAGGCCAGCACTGTGGATTGGACCCATCGCGGCGACACGGGCAAGGGACTTCGCCCACTTTTCGAGCATCGAGGTCCCTTTTTTAGTTTTGTCGAGAAGCCAGTCCCAATCCAGCTCGTAGCGGCCGGAGTCGACCGTGAACTTGACCTGTACGAACTCGTAGGAACCATCCTTACATGCAGCCACAACGTCGTCGAGCGCTCGGTAATCCGTGTCGTCCGCCTCGAGCAGCACCCACGCGTAGAGTTCAGGGTCTCGGTACTGGCGAATAAGCACCTCGATGCCGACGAGGTCTTGGTACTCGTAACCTGCTCTTATTATCGCGGCGGGTTTTATCTGGACTTTTGCCATCACCATACCTTGCCGTAACTATGGCCTGCTGACGGTTCCGTGAAAATCCCTATGCCCAACGGCAGCCATAACAGGCGCGAAGCTTGCGGAGCGTCCGGTTCATGACTTTGTTGGCTGTTCAATTGCTCTCTGGATCGTTATTCGGTACTTCTCGGAGTGCTTCCTTGCCCGAAAGAAACTCAACGGTGGGCCCTGCCGGTGTTGGGCCCACTCAAGGATCCGCTCGCAGTCGCTTGGATCAGACTCGCAACCGAATATCACCCCAGAGAGAGCCTCGGAAGGGAGCTGCAGGAGGCCCTGTTCCGTTTGCGTGAAGAGGGCCATAAGCCGCCATTCGTTTTCGTAGCTCCAGCGAGTTGATTTGCGGAAGAGGAAAAGCTCGGCAAGACCTTCGCCTTCGTGTGCCGCAACTTCCTTGAGTGTTGGATATCCGTCCATGTACTGAACGCACTTGCAGATGAAGCTCTCAGTTAAGACACGCTTTCGGAACTGAACGCAGAATCCACGGTGGCCATCGGCGTAGTGCGCCCACATCAGGAGGTCTTCGGGATATTCGTCTCGAGGTGACTGAAAGAAACAAAGGATTCCATTCTCGTCCAGTTCTGCGACGTGGAACTCAGTGTAGCGGCGACGCAGATGCTCAATCGCTCGGTCCGGGTCTGACTCGGCCACCCGCATGGCGGCCTCGGCGAGCACACGTGCTTGGGGGCCGCCGTATTTGATAATCGTACTTTCAAGAAATTCCCAAAGGTCGTCAGTTGTAGCGTCCGTGACGCTGAAAAGTGTCTTGCAGTCAAAAGGGTCGTTCAGGCGAGAGGGACGAGAAAGCTGTACCTTGCTGTCCTGTACGAGCAACCGAAGGCGCTCCCAGTATCTCTCGACGTCCCCCGGAGGGGAGATGAAGCGGTATAGAAATTCGTTGCTCATCTCATTCCGTGCAGCCAACGACAGGTGCAGTGACATGTTATGCCGTATTTGCATCCCTACTATCGACTCCTAAATTCACCAAGTCGGGTACAGTCAACAAGCCGGTCCAATGTATTTGCTGTAAACACCTTGCCCCTGGTCGCAAGGATCATCTTCTTCATGTCTTCTCGGCGGACTCCGAAGCCACGACCGCCGATGCAGGCTATGACCTCATATTTCGGATTTTCTTCCGAACGACCGGAAAGACTCAATTCTCCGAGATGTTGAATGCGCGTCACCT
>JAGLXI010000326.1 GCA_023132995.1 Candidatus Zixiibacteriota bacterium
CTTGAAGCGCTCCTTTAATGCGGGCACGTAAGACATTATATCATTAGTGGTTATCGATTGATGGTCGATGACTGTCAGGGCTGAATCGAAAGCGATACCGGGGTGCTCATAGATAACCGGCATCATCGCCTTCATGATCTCGGGCACGAGGTTGCGGGATTTCACGAATTTCGCCAGTCCATATATTTTGTTGTAACTGAAACCGTCCGCACATGGGCCTCTGCCCTCGAGGCTCTTGAGCGTATGCCCGAGCAGGGTACCAATGAACCTGGGGTCCATACTGCCCGTACCGGTGATCTTGTCGATCAGCGGCAGCAGATTGCGTTTCAGCAGGAAAGTGTATGTGTCCGGTGGAATTCCCCAGTCGCGCAATTGCGTCAGCCTGTCCCGCACTGAAACCGGAATCTGCCCTCTCGCCTGGTCTATGATTTCGTTTTGGATGGGTATCGGAGCGGAATCGGTATCCGGGTACATGCGGTCGGGCCCCGGTAACACCCTCTCGAAGATCGTCGTTCCGTCCCGGAGGGCTTTTCGTGTTTCGTTCGGCACACCGTCGAACGCCAAGCGGCAGCGTTCCTCAATGGTCTCGACTGCCGTATCAATATCGGCGCTTGCGCCCCAGATCAGTATCTGGGCGTCTTGGGGCCCGGACCCAAGATGTCGCCGTATCGATGCGAGGAGCCCCTCGGACAACACCGGTTGCCCTTGTTCGGAGTGCAGCATATTCGGCTTCTCAAGGCAGGCGATGACTTTCAATCTGTCGCTGATCTCATTGGCGAAGACCTTCCCCGGTTGCGTAAAGTGCGAGAGCAGTCCGGCGAAACCCGGAAGGTTCACGGCCGTTAGTCGCTGTTTTGCATCTCTGGCAGTATACAAGGGCGTATAGTCGACCGGCAACTGCCCAAAGTCCATATCTTTGTGATTGATGCTCCACTTGTCGCTTTTTCCAAGTCGGTCGTGCAAGATCGCTCTGATGGCCAGTAGTGCTTTCTGCCGAAAAGCCTCGACATGAGTCAGTTGGGGAATCCACTTGATATGCGCCACACCCTTGATCTCTACTCTGGTGCCGCCGGTGATGCTGACATTCACATCCTGGCGGGCGGCTCCGATGCCCGTCCGCACCTTGCCCGAACTCCTGGCCAGGAATCGCAGGTAGTGCGCCGCCTCGGCCACTTCATCGGGGGTAGTCATATCGGGATAGGTGACTGATTCGATCAGCGGCATCCCGAGCCGGTCGGTGGTGTAGGTGCGCCAGTGCCCCACATCCGACACCTCCCGACAGGAATCCTCCTCCAAGCTCAACTGGATGATGCGAACATTCTTATTAGGCAGCGGGATGGAGCCCTCGATGCCGACGATTGCCGTCCGCTGAAAGCCGGTGGGGATACTTCCGTCCAGGTACTGCTTGCGGGTTATGTGGAGTTCTCCCACGACGTTTGTTTTCAGCAGAAGAGCTATTTCAATGGCAATGTGCAGAGCCTCGCGGTTTAGCGGGAACGGCGGCGTATCATCGATCTCGTAAGTACAGGCAGTCTCATTCTTGATCCTGTAGATGATGTTCTTTCTGGTCTTGAACTCCATGAGCGCCGTGCCGTCATACTCGCCCAGTTCGCTCAAAGTCGGGCGCATGTGCCGGACGATTTCGGAATCATAGTCATCGCCATTCTGATATATGCCGGCAGGACAGCGGCAGAACAGTTTCTGGGCCGTGTCAAGTTGCTGATGGATTTCGAGTCCGCAGCGGAACCCTAAAGAGGTGTAAACCGATTTGTCTGCCTCGGCCCGCGAGAGATAGCTTACCTGGCGTCTGGTCCGCTCGAAATTGCTGTTGGGGTCTACCCTGTCATGCATGGGCTGACATCCGGCATTTCCTCACACTGCGCCACTTTCTGCGATATCATCATGAAAGGGAAAGTAAGGGAAACGTCCCGGCAATTCAACATCTATTACAGGTCGGCGGCGCGTCCCGTCTGCCGCACGGAGTCGACAGGTCCATCTCGCAACGCACCGTCCCGCAAGCCAGGCGCGATTCTACCATTCTGTCTGGCAGCATCCGTAACACTGCCAAACATGAACTCTATCAGAAACCGGGGCGGGCATACCTGTAACTCGACCGATCCAATTCATGGGAAAAGATTGCCTGGGAATCTTTGCAGACTACGAGAAATCGGGATAGGGGCACCGGGAGT
>JAGLXI010000327.1 GCA_023132995.1 Candidatus Zixiibacteriota bacterium
TTGTGAGTCAATTCGTGCCTTGACATGTGATGAGAAAAGACTTGACACGACTTGAAGTAAATAGTATACTATTTGGTTGTAGCGGTGGAGGATCGTAGTAGTTGGAGCAGCGTTTTTTTCCACAAACATCGAAGCGCAAGAAGCGGCCACGGTTCTTTAGTCTCGGTATCGTGGCCTTTGTCTTCACCCTTTGCGGGATACTGATCGCGCCGCATCTGCGGTTTGCCGACGGAGACATCTTGGGGCCGGTAGTGCCGGTTTCCGGGGCCGGGCTTTATCCGCTGGTCGATCGTGACGGCGAGTTGGAATCGCCGTTCGTTTCGGTAGTCGAGAATGTGCAGGACGCCGTGGTCAATATCTCCGCCCGGTCAAGGGAGGAGCGTGTGCCCTGGTGGTATCAGGGACCCAATTACTCCACGTCGTCCGGCTCGGGGTTTTTCTTTCGGGAGGACGGCTACATCCTGACCAATAATCACGTCATTCAGGATGCGATGACAATGACTGTGAGCACCGCCTCCGGCTACCAATATGAGGCCAAGCTTGTCGGAGCCGATCCGCAGACCGACCTGGCGGTTCTCAAGGTCGAGCCGGAGGAAGAGATTACGGTGATTCCGTTCGGTGACTCGGACGACATCAAGGTGGGTGACTGGGCAATAGCAATCGGCAACCCGTTTCCCCAGCAGGGTCTGGATCGAACGGTGACGGTGGGAGTGATATCCGCCGTGGGGCGCAGTAACCTGCGTTTCGGCCGTGAAACCCCGGATTACCAGAACTATATTCAGACCGATGCCTCGATCAATCCGGGAAACTCAGGCGGGCCGTTGTTGAATCTTCGCGGTGAGGCGATCGGCGTCAATGCGGCGATTTCAAGCCCGACTGGGGGATCGGTCGGCATCGGGTTTGCCATCCCGATCACTTTGGCGCGGGCTGTCGTGCCGGACTTGATTGCTACCGGTAAGGCCAGTCGCGGCTGGTTTGGCGTGTGGTTTCATGACGTCACGCAGCGGGAGGCCAAGCGGCAGGGTCTTGATGCTGTGAAGGGGGTCACGGTTGACTCTGTTTTTGCCGAATCGCCGGCCGAGAAGGCGGGAGTATTGGCGGATGATATAATTGTCTCGTTTAACAACCAGCCGGTCGATAACGCCGGACGGCTCTCGGTGCTGGTCTCGACAGCCAGTCGTGATGAATCCACAATGCCGGTGGAGGTTGTGCGCGACGGCGAGACGGTCATGCTGCATACAATAGTGACTGATCGTGATGCTTTTCTCTCGTCGCTGGCCGAGGCCGATGCCGGGCCTGACGATTTTCAGGTCAGCGTTTGGGCAGGCATGGAACTGCTCACGTTCACTCCCGACATTGCCCGCGCGGTCGGCCTGAAACATGTCGACGGCGTTTATGTGAGACGGGTTTACCCGGGATCGAAGGCCGATTTCGCATCGATAAACCGAGGCACGATCATCCTCCAGGTTGACGATGTGCCGGTGAAGTCGCTTGAAGATATAGAAAAGGTAGCAAACGAACTGCGTCGGGCGCGGCGCATTCCGCTGATAGTCCAGGAACCTGATGGGACGATAGCCAGGAAGGTTATCAGGCCCTGAGGTGATGACGCAGTTTTCCGGTGGTGCTCCATTCGGATGGGTGGCGGCAAACCATTGGTTGAACATACAGTGGAAGGAGATAGTCAGGAAACGTGGCTAAACAATCCCTAAAGTATCGCGATGAAGACCGATCGTTGGATCTATACCTCCGCGAGATCGGGGAAACTCCTTTGATTGACGCCGCTGAGGAAGTGCGGCTGGCCAGGAAAATAAAGCAGGGCGACAAAACGGCCCTGGAAAAACTGACCAAGGCCAATCTTCGCTTCGTGGTGTCGGTAGCCAAACAGTATCAGAACCAGGGTCTCTCCCTTGCCGATCTGATCAATGAAGGCAACATCGGCCTTATCAAGGCGGCCAAAAGGTTTGACGAGACGCGCGGGTTCAAGTTTATCAGTTATGCCGTCTGGTGGATCAGGCAGGCGATTCTGCAGGCGTTGGCCGAGCAGAGCCGTATCGTGCGGCTTCCCCTCAACAGGGTGGGGACGTTGCACAAGATCGGCAAGATCTCAAGCCGGCTGGAGCAGGGGCTTGGGCGTTTGCCTTCGGCCGAGGAGATCGCCAAAGAGTTGCAGTTGTCGGCGGGCGAGGTTGCCGATACGCTCAAGATATCCAATTCGCATCTCTCTCTTGACGCACCGTTTTCCACTTCTGAGGACAACTCGCTGATCGACGTCCTTGAGGACGAACTACAGCCGTCCCCGGACGAGGACCTCCTGTGCCAGTCGCTGCGAGTTGAGATTGAGAAAGCGCTTGATTCGCTTACGGCGCGGGAAGCGGAAGTCATCAATTTGTACTTCGGCCTCAGCTATGAAAAGGCGCTGACACTGGAGGAGATTGGGGCTCGTTTCTCGCTGACGCGGGAGCGCGTTCGCCAGATCAAAGAGAAGGCCATTCGACGCCTGCGCCATGCCTCGCGCAGCCGATCGCTGAGGGCATATCTGAACTGACCGACAATACCAATCGACATTTGAGAAACCGTCCCGATCAGAGGGGCGGTTTTTTTTGTGAGGCGATATTCCACTGTGTACGTGATAGGGATGTCGTCCCCTCAATTTCCAGACGGAAATCTGATGCGAAGAAACCTGGCGATTTCCCCGGCGATGTTCGGCAGCGCGGGTCTCCTCCTCCAGAATCCAGTCAGAGTGCGCGCAGCGTGGCAGATTGTATAAGCCAGCAAGATGGACCAGGATATCTCGGCCGGGTAATGAAGACGCGACCCCTGCCACAGACTAAACCCAATGACTAGAGTGACGTACACAAAGCCACCCCCCAGGAGCAGGGCCGCATAGTACCGGCGGTGAAAGACCATTATCATCAGGCCGATCAAGGAGATAACAGCAATTGCATGTGATGACCATCTTTCAGTCGCCACAATGAGTGTCCACCAGAGGCTGGATAACACCGGAACCTGATCTCTGGCAAAGTAGTTGGCACTTTTCATATTCTCGGCGACGTTCTGGAAGAAGGCTTTAACAACCCACCGCGGATGTTCTGACGCGAACTGCATGAATTGATCTTTGAATCGGGTGTATTTCTGAGCTGTCGTCGGTGTTCGGTCTGAATAATATAGTTGGTCTTCCTCCGACCACTGTCGCTGAACCTGAGTAATGTCGGTTTCATTAGTGCTGTTCACGACGGCCCGTGCAGCAACATACCATCGGGCAGCGATAGGTCCATTGCCACCGAAAACGAACACTCCCTCGGTGACGTAATTTCTGGTGGCCCATCCGAGTATCATTATCAGCGCTATTCCTGATGTCAGGGCCACCTTTTTGGCCATGGCCATGCGTGAGAGCCGGCTCTTACTGAGAGTGCGATCCCGGGAGGGCAATAGAATGGGAATGAGAAAGAAAGCCAGCGGCCAAAGCTGCCCTAAGGCCCTGATATAGGCAGCGCAACCTGCCATCAGACCGGCGGCGACAAACCACCGTCCTTTCGAGGTCGAGAGACCAAGAGTATACAGCAACAACGCAAACGCGTGAAATGTATAGTATGGTTGGTCAGTGAGAATGTTGCAACTCAAGGAAAGGGAAGTGGGGGAAAGGGCTGCTATCAAGCCGGCGATTAGCGCAACTGACTTTGAATCCGTCAGCTGATATGCCAGGAGGTAAACGGCAACTGCCGCCAGGGAGCCGAGCAGCATGTTGAGCCCGCACGCGTATAGGTGGTTAGACCCGAACAGTGATTCGACACCAGCCAGTATTAGGCCATAACCTGGACCGATCCAGAATAGAAACTCCCGGCCAAGAGCGTTTGTTGACAGGATGTGCTCAGAGATGGCAAGATAGACTCGTGTGTCAGGGGCGAATGTCACAAGTTTTTCTGCACCAAGGTGCTGTAGAGCCAGGAGAAAATAGACGATTCTGGCAACGGCGGCCAATACCCATAGGTGTAACAAGTGGAGAAGGATTGTATTTCGGTTGGTCATGACTCAGAGATCAGTGCCATTCGATAGTCGCGAGTAAACGCGCGATAAGGTCGACGCATAGGCCTGGTGTCCTAACCAGCCGGCCGACTGCGATAGTTCCAGATTCCGGATGTCGACGAATGCTAGACGAACGCTGTACTCCTTTTCATTGCACTGTACATCAGAAACCTCTCACTGCAATTGACCGACTACATTCGGATTACTCTCCAGAAGGAGCAGGTCCATCGCGGCGCTGCGCTCCGGTGCGGCAACCTCGTATACGCCGCGATCGTGACGCTTGATGAAACACTCCGGGGCGTGAGTATGGTCCGCCGCAAACTCTATCGTTTTCGTCTGTGCTCTGCCATTGAATGTAGTCTGATTGAGAGGAACTTCAAACCGACCAGTCTCTTGCCCTGTAGGCAAATAGACATAGTCAATGCGGTCGTATCTGTTGTGGGCGAAGACATAAGCCAGGAGGACGGGGTCTGTAATCTCCGCTGCAGACTCAAGAAATCCCTCTCGTTGGCCATATCTGCCGGCCGTATGGGAGGTCATATTGTTGCGTGGAATGAACAGGTAGTATGGCAGATAACAGCACTCCAGGTAATGCGAGCTAAGGAAAACAGCGCTGTGGGATTGGACAGCGTCAAATACCTCCAGATCTCTACTTGGAACGCGTTGCCCAACAGCCGTCTTGTAGAAAGGTGATCGGTACACTTCCGTATGATCGTTACTTACGGCTACGGATAGAAGAACAAAGAGCCCTATGAGACCACGCTGAAGACCCATATGCGAGCGTACTGACGGCCAGATTGTAACTATACCAACTCCCAATGGAGCCATCGCAAACACGTGAACGAATTCGATGGCTTTACGGGACTGCAAGGAATACGAATTGAGATTCATCAGTCGGTCCAGTAGAATCAGCAACAAGCCACCCAAGAAGAGATATGGCAACTTCCCTAGCCCAAGTTTACGCCGCAGATAGAACGCGAAGAATACTCCAAGACAGATCAGCACCGTCTCCAGTGAGATGGGCTGACCTCCAAGATTGGCGTGACGAAGCCCAAACCACTGGGTCTGCGCCGAATCTGTTCCCCTGCGACAGATGGACAGCAGTAGTGGCAACCAATAGACAGAACTTACCAGTGCTACACTGGCCATCAGTATGATCTTATGCTTGATCTCTCGTGCCAGTTGAAGAATTGATCGCTCCTCCAGGAAACAAGCAATCAGCGTCACCGGAAATACCACCAGAGCAACAAAGAACCAGTAATAGAAAACCATGAACAGAAGACCACCACCGACTGCTCCAACCAGATAGTGTTTCCAACCCCGACGTGAAGCTGGGTCATGGCTCGAGACGCCATTGAAATAGTACAGCCACCAGGGAATGAACAAGGCAGCAGTCATGTGCTCGTAGTAAATCCAATCGAGATATTTGTGGGCAAAGAACAACGTCGCAATGACCACTGCTGCCGCAGCCACTGGTGAGACCAGCCTTCGCCAAGAGAAGTACAGCAGCCAGGGATAACATAGGAATACGAAAAGGTAGCCCCACTTGATGGTCTGGTAGGCCTCAATGCCCAGAAGCTTCGCATATAGAGCCATCATAGCAAACCATAATGGGGGATAGAAACTGGGCAGGTCCTTGAGATACCAGTCCTGGAAGAAGCTGTTGTATGCCATCATCTTACATATCAGGGCTAGGCGATTGCCATTGTCGCCCCAATGGCCGTTCATCCCGTATTCTGTACCATGGAACAGAATACCATAGAGGACAACGAAGTAGGCACTGACTGCAAAGACAGCAAGAACAGGCGCTATGTGGGAATGTCGCTTCCAGTAAACCACGTAGAAAGACACAAGAAGCCATCCGACTGACCAGAATTTTGCACGTATCAGATCAATCGTGTGAGGATCTGACAAGTATGTGTAGTCAGCGAATTGACTATAAAGCAGGAACCCAATCAAAGCGAGGGCTGCTGTCAATCCAACAATGGGCCAGCACACTTTCGACAAATGGTCCCGAAATGGGCCACGTCGCGGTTTCCGGCCAATTGGCTCTGATTCTGGATGACCGTTCTCCATAGACTGACGCTAATCTACGCCCGAAGGAACACGGGGGCAAGGATTATGTCCCGGTGACACGGAGTACGGGTTGTCCCATTGTGGACTAGCCGAGTGGCCCGAATAGATCGTTTGCTTGGAAAGCCACTGCAACTACTAGCAGGCTGTTGAAAAACTCGT
>JAGLXI010000328.1 GCA_023132995.1 Candidatus Zixiibacteriota bacterium
CCGGCTACCTCGCCATAGGCCTTAAGCCATTTGCCCAGAATCTGGCCCACCAGCGGAATTTTCTCCAATTTGCCTGCGCTTTCTTTGAGCAAGTCACCGATCAGTCGCAGTCCATAAGTGGGGTTGTTCTTGGCGTGCTCGGGATCGAATTTCTTGGTGAACTCCCAGATGTTCTGAGCTTCACCGGCGTACTTGTCAGCCTTTTCGAGATAGCCGGATGCTGCTTCGAGTTTTTCCGTTAGTCCGGCTTTGTCGACTTCGTTGAACATCTCGCGCAGTTGATTCACCTTCTCCTGAGCAACTGCGGTTTGGGTCTTATCGAGGTTGAACAGTCTCTGGGCGAGTTCGATCCCTTTCTCCGGGGAATCGCTGAAAGCGGCTTCTCTATACTCTTTGAATTTCCCCTGGAAGTCGTCAAGCTTCGTTTTGCCTTCCTGCATGGTTGTGCGGACGGCCTTCCACTGTTCCTCGGTTTGCTGGACGGCTTCGTTGAACTCGTCATCCCGAGCCATGGCAAGCGGAGCGACAAGGTACAAGAACATGGCAACTGCTATTAGAGCCAACGGTATTCGTTTCATCTCACATCTCTCCTGGCTGGGTTATTGACGAACATCAAACAGATATCGAACTTGCACACCGATATCCGATTTATCCAAATCGGCGGCGGAAGCTATCTCCGCCCGGGTTGAGTGCAGGTTAGTGTATCCATCGACGAACCACTCCCGGTTCACCGGATAGCTGAATCTGATTTTCAATTCAAAGATACTGGTAGTCCGGATAGGATCGGCATTGTACAGAGCCGAGTATATATAACTCAACTCGGCCCGCCCGGTGATTCCAGGGTCGATAGCAATACCGGCGGCCACTTCCAGTCCGACACGAGCGTTGTTCTGCGGGTTGCGCAGAACAAAGTCGACATCAACGATATCCTCATCGAACGCATCGGACCGCTCTGTGTCGAAGTACGCCTTGGTACCCAGGATTGGACCAATCGAAAGCGTCCGCAGCCAACTCGCCGAAGGAATCTGCCATCCACAACCATAATACACGTCCAGAGTGTGCGGCGGATGAACATTCGAAAACCGCAGGGAATCATCCTTGTCCGATGCTTCGAGATAGTACCGTGCGGCAAGGTTGAGGCGTGAGTATTTCCCGCGACCAACCGGACGTGAGTTGCGTCGGTACTGAAGTTGGGCAAAGTCGTACTGCAGCGTGTCCTGATGCCGTCGGTAGACGGCATCCATACGTATCATGACCGTGCGTTTGCCGCGTAGATGCGATTGGTAGATCAGCTTGAAGTCGGTCATGTCGGCCTCGTCGCGGTTCGGATACTTGTACATGTTTATTTCGGGACCCCACTTCTCGCCTGACATGGCGCTGCGACGAGCCATATACAGATGGAGTTTGAGCCGATTGCTTTCCAGCGGGGAATCATCTGCATTCGGCCTCTTGAACTGCTGATGACTGACACCGAATTGCGACCCGGCCGAATTGAACTGGTATACAAAACTGGGGTTCAACTCCGTGTGATCCAGCGCATCAACGTCATTGGATCTCTTCAGGTATCTTAGTCGAAGCTTGAGATTTCCCTGGCCCATCGGCAGCGTGCCGTTGCTGGTGAAGGTGGTTGTCTTGTAGTCGGCGTTATCGAGATTGGAGTATCCCCTCGATTGATACTTGATGTCGGCGTTCATGCGCAAGCGGGGCGTCACAAAATCGAAGCGCGTGAAGATGCCTTTCTGGCTGTAATTGGCAACATCGTTATCCTTGTCCGAGTACTTGCTGAGATCAAACCCGGCCTTAGCTGATGCCCTCGGTGAGAGTTGATGAGCCACCGAGACGCCGAAGTCGGTCAATCCGATCTCGCGGCGCTGAACCGTAGACTTGTGGCTGAGCCGCCCGAAAATACCAGTTCGCTCCGACTGAGCGTAGCGAGCGTTAATACCGATGGAGATGTCGGACGAGGAAGCGCTCACCTTGGGGCTGGCGTTGGGGCGTTTGTATTTCGAACTGCCAAGCCCGATAGTAGCCTCACCGGTGACAGCGAACTGTTCCTCCGAAGCCGGCATCTCGGCAAATTGCGTGGGGGCGATCGGTTCACCAAAATCGTTGATTGTCTTCAGGTAGTATCGGTTGACGTGGCGACGGTACTTGGAGAGATCGTCCTTCATCTTCCGAATCTCCGGGTCGTACTTGGAGGAAGATAACCCTTTGCCAAGGTCCCGGCTCAGTTTGTGCAGGAGTTCCAGGGATTCATCGGTGCTGACGTCAAACGCCTCCACCAACGGTTTGATGCGCGCGATTCGGTTCTGCGCCTCCGAGCTTCTGCCCATCAGCGGCGTACCATCACGACCGCGACACTCCTGGTCGAGTTGTTTGATCTGTTTCAAGATAGAGAGTGTCAACCCGCGTGAACGATTGACGTAACGCCTGGTATCGTCGAATCGCTGTTGGAACTGCTCATCGGATGCAGCAAACACTGAAGTACACAATACGAGCGAGAGTAACACCAAGAGTAACCGGCGTTCCGAGATCAGCATACATCCACCTCCAACTGTCGTTGCCATAGTGGCTTTCTCTATGTTCGTCGCGCCCCGATTGGTTGACTTAGTCACAACTGGATCATAGCCCTACAAACTGCCGAAGTCAATCAGATTTGTACCCCACCATAAAGGGTGGGCCAGGCGGCCTTCCCACAGCAAGCTATGGGGCACCCTGCGTCAGAA
>JAGLXI010000329.1 GCA_023132995.1 Candidatus Zixiibacteriota bacterium
CCCAGCGACTTCGACATTTTCATCTCGCCGTCCAGTCCGACAAGAATGGGCATAGTCAGCACCAGTTGCGGTCGTTGCCCGTAGGCCTCCTGGATATTGCGTCCCGCCAGCAGGTTGAATGTCTGCTCGGTTGCGCCGATCTCGACGTCCGCCTCGATGGCCACCGAATCATAACCCTGAAGAAGGGGGTAGAGCAACTCGTGGATGGAAATGGGGGTGCCCCGTCGCAAGCGTTTAGTGAAGTCGTCGCGCTCCAGCATCCTGGCCACGGTGAATTTGGTCGCCAGTTCCATGATGTCAGCAAATGTCATCTTCTCAAACCATTCGCCGTTGCGGCGGACTTCCGTCTTCGATCTGTCAAGTATCTTGAAGAACTGCTCCTGGTACGTTTGAGCATTCTTCATTATATCATCATAGCTCAGTCGCGGCCGAGTGGCCGACTGACCGGCGGGGTCGCCCACCATGGCTGTGTAATCGCCGATAATCAGAACAACCGTGTGGCCCAGTTCCTGGAACTGCTTAAGCTTGCGAATGCCCACCGTATGTCCGAGATGGATATCGGGAGAGGTCGGGTCAAACCCTTGCTTCACACGGAGAGGCCAGTTCTGACTGATCGATTCGCTCAGTCGGGTGGCGAACTCCCCCTCCGGTAGCATATCTACGGTACCACGGGATATATGCCGCAGTTGCTTTTCGACCTCCCTCTGGAGCTGTTGGCTTTCTGCCTTTTCTGTCAAGTCCGACTCCTTCACGGTACTCTCGACCCTCTATCGGCACAAGGCGTTTGCAGGTTGACTCGACCGGCGCCCGTGCCCAAACGACGTCACAAATTAGTATGATGGCGGCGAAAAATCAACGGTATAAGTCTGTAAACGGTTTTAACTTGACTTGAACCAGGCATCGACCGGAGATTGGCATTCATAGTGAATACCGTAAACCAGCGCAAATACAAGAGCCATCGATTCCGCAACGGGATCATTATGCTTATCATACTTGGTTTTGTCCTGACCATTATTGTCGGGTACAAGACGTACCGTGTGTATCAATCCGACCTGCCCTCTTTCGAGCAACTACACAACATAGAACCCAGCCTCAAGACCAAGATATATGATCGATCGGGAATCCTGCTCAAGGAGTTCTACACCGAAAACCGGGTCCTGACGCCTTTCAAAGACATGCCGGCGCACCTGGTCGATATGCTCCTGGCCTCGGAAGACCACGAATTCTACGACCACTGGGGGATAAACCTTCGGCGGGTGGCGATCGTGGCTTCCTCCAACATCATGAGATGGAGGCGGGCGGCGGGAGCCTCAACCGTAACGCAGCAACTCGCCCGGATGCTCTTTCTGACGAGAAAGAAGACGTTCGAAAGGAAGATCAAAGAAGCCCTGACTGCCGTCAAATTAGAACGCACCTACTCCAAAGAAGAAATCCTGGAGATGTACTTAAACCAGTACTATTTCAGTCGCGGCGCTTATGGTATCGCGGCGGCGGCCCATCTGTATTTCTCGAAGAAGGTGCCCGAACTTAACATAAGCGACTGTGCCATTCTCATAGGGATGCTCAAGGCACCCAACGTCAACTCGCCTCTGAACGACCCGCAGAAGTCACTAAAAGCCCGCAACCGCGTACTCTATTCATATTACTCCTGGGGCGGGTTGTCGAAGGCGATCTACGACTCGTTGAGTAGCGAGCTGCTCGTCATCAGCCCGCCGGAAGAAAAAGTGGGCATAGCCCCCTACTTCACGGAAACGGTCCGCCAGTACATTCTCGAGAAGTACGGTGAGCATACTCTCTACTCAGGCGGGCTAAAGGTGTTTACCTCCCTCGACGTCGGCCTGCAGCAGGCTGCTGAAAACGCCCTGTACAGAAAAATCGACTCGCTTCGGGCGCGAATCGAGCGGAGATACCGCCTGGACAATCTTACCTATACCGAGTTTCTCCCCGACACGGTTGATGAACTGGGCGACTCGATTCGTGTCTACAAGAAAGTCCAAGGTGCCTTCGTGGCTATCGATAACTCCAACGGTGGTATCCTAGCTATGATCGGAGGCCGTTCGTTCGACGAGACCAAGTTCAACCGGGCGGTTCAATCGACTCTTCAGCCGGGTTCGGCGTTCAAGCCGTTTGTTTACACGGCCTGCATCGACAACGGCTTTCGAACCACCGACATTGTGGACGATAACCCGATTGTGCTCGAGATCCCGGGAGCCAAGGAATGGCGACCGCACAATTTCGACAGCAAGTTCATGGGGCCGATTACGATTCGAGAAGGACTGCAGCACTCCCGCAATCTTGTCGCCATCAAGCTTCTGCTCAAGATTCACCCGGAGCAGGCGATCTTCTACGCGCGCCGCATGGGTCTCACGACGGCGCTCAGCCCGGTCCCCTCCCTGGCAATCGGAGTCAGTGAAGTCAGGTTGGTGGAGTTGGTGTCGGCCTTTTCGACCTATCCTAACCAGGGTCTCCATATCCCCTACCGGTTGGTGACCCGCATTGTCGATCGCTACAACCGTGTCTTAGAGGACAACAGCGCCATCCACAAGGACGAGGTGCTGTCGGCCCAGACAGCCTACATAATGGTCGATATGATGCGCTCGGTGGTCGATGCCGGCACCGGTCGCCGGGCACGGTGGCTGGGTTTCACGCGCCCCGCCGGGGGCAAGACCGGAACCACCGACAACTTCTGCGACAACTGGTTTGTCGGCTATTCGCCGCAGATCACAGCCGGTTGCTGGGTCGGGTTCGATACCAAGATATCCTTAGGCCGAAATCAGGATGGGTCCAAGAACGGCGTACCGGTATGGACCGAGTTCATGATTGCCGCTCACGATTCCCTTCCGGTGGAGGATTTCGAGGAACCGGACGGGATTGTCCATCTGGATGTCTGTCTCGAATCGGGAGAGATCGCCACCGACCGCTGCATCAAGGTGCGCAACGAGGTGTTCACTGTCGAGAACCAGCCGACTACCATGTGCCGCCTGCATCCCTCACGCGGTGCGGACGTCACGAAATCGGGCAGTGAAGATCCGCTGCCGGAAGACACCACGGACGAGCGCGTGCACTTCTGACGCAGGGTGCCCCATAGCT